>JASJBY010000107.1 GCA_030066245.1 Gammaproteobacteria bacterium | reverse complement strand
CTGACGGCGGCCAGCCGCAAGACAAGGTGAGGCAGGGTATGGTCTTGCACGGGGATCCCGAGGGGCATCCAGCTTCGGTGCCCTCCCCGGCTGAGTTCCCTGACCAGGCCCACACCCGCCGCAGCTGATCGAAACGACTCCAGCGGAGGCCTTACCGAGACATCCGCCTGCCTGGGACCCGTGAAGAAAGGAGAAAGCAGCGCGCCCAGCTGCCACCGGGATGTCTCAGGCGCTCGCAGGGCGTAGTCGGAAACGCCCTCGGAGAATGCTGCCCCGGAAGGGCCGTACTCGGCGGAGACAACCACCCGCTCCGCCTTGCCCATGGCGCGACTCAGGCGCTGGTCCGTATCCAGCCGGGCGGCCCATTTTCTAGCCACGGACTTAAACTTCTTGGAGTTCTCCGCGCTCTCCACCAGCTTCGCCAGGGCTGCGGGCGTCTCCGCCGAGTGCAGGGGAACCATGAGACCCACGGCACGGGCCTCGAAACGACGTAGCTGGTCCACCGTGCGCGCAAGGCTGTCTCTCGGCCAGGGCCAGGGACCGACGCGTTGAATGGCCTCACGGTCCACCGCCACTACGGCCACGGACGAGGAAAGCTTACCCGTCGGCATCACGTGCATGGCCAGGTCGTAGAACAGGCTCTCGACACGTTGGAAGGGCTGCCAGTAGGTGCCCAGCAGAAACAGGCAGGCGAATGCCAGAACCACCAGCCGGTGACTGTTCAGCGGCGCGAGGCGGCCGGTCGCGTCCAGGCCAGTGGTTCTGGATGTACGGCCAGCTGCCGCTTCGGGCGTCAATGTGGCAAAGGTTTCAGGCACGCACCAAGACCTCGCGGGTCCCCTTTCCCTCCCCCCGGCTGGCAGGTGGGCCAAGGCACTCAAGGGCACTCCCAGGATAGGAGGATATTCGGCCTGCGAACGGCGAAGTTTAGAGGGCCGGTGTGCTAACGTATGTGCCATGACTCCCGCGGACGTCGTTTCCCCTGCCGGGCAGGGTCTTTTTCTGGGCGCCGGCGTCTTCGGCACGCTGCTCGGCATCGCCTTTGTGGTCGCAGGCATACGCGGCCGGCAGGCGTGGTTTGCAGTCTGGGGCGGCATGCTCGGCTTCGCCGGCCTGGCCTACCTGGTCGCCAGCAGTCTGGGATACTGAGTGGAAGGCGGTCAGATCCCTGGACCGCGGCACTGCATGGCCTGAGCCGGGCTCCGCCGGCGTCAGAACTGGCCGGTGCGCAGCATCACCAGGGTACAGGCGTGCAGGTAGGGGATGCGGTGTTCGTGCAGCTGCCCCTCCAGGTCCTCGGACTCGGTGCCCGGGTTGAGGATTACCCGTCCCGGCTTTAATCGCACAATCGGCTCAATGAGGGGAAAGCTGCGCGCTGGGCCCACGTAAACGGTCAGGGTGTGTACCCTGTCGTGAATGGCCCTCAGGTCTTGGGTTACGGCGAGGCCTTCGATCCGCTCGATCTTGGGATGTACCGGCACCACCCGATAGCCCTGCTCAGACAGGAGGCGAAGGGCCTGATTCGAGTAGCGCCACGATTTCGGGCTCGCACCCAGGACAACGACCCGGTGTTCCTGGGGCCGCTCCGGATGGCCATGGGCAAGATTGAAGCGACTCGTCATGCCGGAGCCGCGGCCGGCTGTCGCTCTCCCCATGCGCTGAAGCGCCGGAGGATGAGCAGGCCCGGGATGGCGATCAGGGCACAGAGCACGAAGAAGCCCTCCCAGCCGATGACCTCGGCGATGTAGCCCGTTGGCGCGGAGGCGAGGACCCTTGGAATACCCATGAGGCTGGTGAGCAGCGCATACTGGGTTGCTGTGAACCGCTTGTTGGTCAGGCTCGCCATGAAAGCCACGTAGGCGGCAGTGCCCATGCCGCCGCTCAGGTTCTCGAAGGCGATGACGCCGGCAAGCCCCATGATGTTCGGACCCAGGAGAGCCAGAGCCGCAAAGCCGGCGGTCGAAAATGCCTGCAGAAAGCCGAAAACCCACAGCGCCCGGTAGATGCCGGTGCGAAGCATGATGATTCCGCCCGCCAGTCCACCCAGGATGGTCGCCCACAGGCCGAACAGCTTGGCCACCGCCCCGATCTCCGTCTTGGTGAAACCAAGATCCAGATAGAACGGCACCGTCATGGCGCTTGCCATGGTGTCGCCAATCTTATAGAGGAGAATGAAGGCCAGAATCCATAAAGCTTCCGGGCGCGCAAAATAGTCCACGAAAGGATCCAGCACCGCCTCTCTGAGCGTTCGCGGCGTGCCCTCTTGAACAACGGGCTCACGGGCAAGCAGGGTGGTGACCACGCCGACCAGCATGGTGAGCCCGAGGAGCAGGTAGACCGTGCTGAAGGAAACGAAATCGGCCAGAATCAGCCCACCGCTGCCGGCCAGTAGCATGCCGATCCGGTATCCGTTCACGTACAGGGAAGACCCCAGCCCCAGCTCTTCGTCGGCCAGCGTTTCCCGCCGGTAGGCATCCACCACGATATCCTGGGAAGCTGAGAAAAAAGTGACCAGGAAAGCGGCCACGGCCACGACCCAAGGGCTCTCCAGGGGACTGGTCAGACCCAGGCCGATGATGGCGAACGTCAGCGCAATCTGTATCACCAGCAGCCAGCCGCGACGCCGGCCCAGGAAAGCCGGCGTGTAGCGGTCCATGAAAGGTGCCCACAGGAACTTCAGCGTGTACGGCAGACCCACCAGGGCGAACAGGCCAATGGTGGCGAGGTCGACCCCCTCCTCGGTCATCCAGGCCTGCAACACAGAGCCGGTCAGAAGCAGGGGCATGCCACAGGCAAAACCCATGGCAAAGGCGACGAGCATGCGTGCGCTGAAGATGGCGCGCAGCATGCGCGCTGTGTCGTCACGTCTCATACGGTCAACTCGAGCCTCCCTGCCCACTCCCTGTCAGCACCCAACAGCGGTGGTGCGTTCATGAAGCCAGTCTTCGTCCAACAACTCTCCGGACTTGAGGGCGGCGACCGGCGAAACCCCGGACAGTGAATCTTCGCCGGGCGCTGGCTGGTGCAGGGGCGGCTAACCGGGAGCACCCGGGCGCGCACCCTGTCATGGTCCAGTGTAGGGTTCCTCGTACCGAGGCGTGGCGTAGCCGCGTTGAGGCGCGACCGGGTAGCCGCCAGCGCCGTATGGCGCCTGCGTGCCGTACGCTGGATAGCCCCGCTGCCCATAGGGCGCCGCCGAGGCATCCGGTTGCTCCACCGCTCTCCCGTAAGGCGCGTGGGCGCCAGCGCCATAGCCGTAGGGAGCGCCGCCTCCCGGCGCAGCTTGCGGACCGTAACCCGGTTCAGCCCCGTAACCGTACCGAGGCGCATATCCGCGCATACCGCGTCGGCAGGCATCCACCTGCTTGTTGCATTCGCGCTTGCACTTGAAGCCCGAGCTCCATTGGTTCTGTGGCGCATAGTGGCAGTGATCCAGGCAGCTTTTTCGAATGTCTTCGCATTCCGGCTGCGCAGATCCGCTGGAAGGCGCAACGATGGCCAGAGCTGCAGCGGCAGCCAGGCAAGCCCGTATCATCTTCTCACGACGCATCGTTTTTCCCATCCTCCGGTGAGTCGATAGATGCCAGCACAGTCATTATACTTCAGCCGCAGCCGTGCCCAACGCCGCCCTTCATTTCTCGCCCTTGTCTCCCAAGCCGAACAGTTGGTCCAGCTGTTCCCGCGCCGCCTCCGTGTCGGCGCTGTTAGAATTTTGCCCTGGAGTTGCACCGTCGTCCGACTTACCGGCAGGCATTCCGAACAGCGCTTCCAGCTCCGCCTTCGCCTTGTTGGCCTCCCGGTTGTCAGCGGCTGTGTAGGCGTCCGGACGCGGCTGGAAATAGTCGCAGAAATTGGCGCGCTCCTTGTCCCTCACCTCCTCCGCCCTTTGCTCGTCGCAAGCGCCGTGGCTCCTCGGATCATACGACTTGCACAGACGACACACGTGCAGGTCGGCCCGACAGGCCTCGCACTCGGCGCGCCGTGAAAGAGGAAGCGGCAAGCCATCGAGCGCCGCGCCGCACTTCCAGCAAACCAGATTATCGGACAAATCCCTCACCCTGCTCATCGGCAACGCAGACACTTACGCGGCATCGCACTCACGTCACGTGCCGAGCTCAACATGCTATACGTCTGCTCCAGATTATCAAACATCACTGTCCATGCAGCAGACGCCTGGACCGACCGGGTCTTGGATAAGTAACTGAGCACAAAAGTCGCTCACGGGCAGGTCAGCCCCTGAGTAGGAGCCCGGGAGGGGCGTTGGCGCAGCGGCCGAACCAGCTCATGGCGCATTGCAAAGGAGCGCTGAAGCTGATCCCCGTGTGCTGCTGAGCGGTTGCCGCCGATAGTGGCGTAGACTGTTGGCAGTCAACCCATCACCCTGCGAGTCGCGCCCGTGTTTCAGCAGTACCTCCGTCAGAGCACCCAGAAGGTCGTGGAAGCCTTGGAGCTGGCCGTCTCCGAGCTCGCCAGCATTCGCCAGAACGTGCTCAATGGTGACTTCATCCTTCTCGGTCTGCTGTCTCAGCAGGACTCCGAGGCCATACAGATCCTGGAGCAGCTGCTGCCGGAAACCCGGCCCGCCATGCGCAAGATGGTGGACGGCATCTACAGCCATTACCGGCACACCGGACCGTCGGAAGAGAAACAAATCCAGGTGGTGGTCACCCAGGAGGTGAACGACATCTTCCGGATTGCGCTGCGCGAAGCGCAGACGCTGGGGGACGAGCTGATCAGCACGGGCACGCTGTTTCTTGCCCTTTTCGATGAGAGCGTGGGGCGACCGGCCACCATCCTCAGGGACGCCGGGATCAAGCGGGAACAGGCCGTCGAGGCGCTGCGCCGGCTCAGAGGCGGGCGTACCGTCAGCAGCAAGGATGCCGAATCACGTGAAGACGTGCTGGCGGAATACACCACGGACCTGACGGAAATGGCGCGCAGAGGCGAGCTCGACCCGGTGGTGGGACGCGAGGACGAGATCCAGCGGGTGATACAGACACTCTCTCGGCGCAAGAAGAACAACCCGGCCATCATCGGCGAGCCCGGTGTCGGCAAGACAGTCATTGTCGAAGGACTCGCCCAGCGTATTGCCGACACGGACGTGCCCGAAACGCTGCTCAACAAGCGACTTTTGTCGCTGGACATGGGGGAGATCATCGCGGGCGCGAAGATGCGCGGCGAATTCGAGGAACGACTGAAAAGCGTGCGCGATGCTGTCATCGCGGAACGCGGACGCGTCATCCTGTTCATAGACGAGCTGCACTCGGTGGTGAGTGCCGGAGCCGGGGGCGGCGGCCTGGACGCGCCGAGTATGCTCAAGACGGCCCTCGCGCGGGGCACGCTTCAGGTAATCGGCGCAGACACGCTGGACGAATACCGGCGCCAGATCGAAGCGGACAAGGCCCTGGAGCGTCGCTTCCAGCCGATTCTGGTGAGCGAACCGAGCGTGGAGGATACAGTGCGCATCCTGCAGGGCGTAACGCCGCGCTACGAGAAGCATCACGGCATCTCCTACCTGCCGCAGGCACTGGATGCGGCGGCGCGACTTTCCGAACGCTACATCAGCGAACGCCGCTTGCCCGACAAGGCCGTGGATCTGATCGACGAAGCCGGCTCCCGCAAACATCTGCGCCTCATCTCTATTCCGGAGGACTTGCGGGCGATGGAGCGGCAGCGCCAGCGTCTTCTCCGTGAGAAGACCGAGGCTTTCAACGCCCAGCGTTTCGAGGAGACCGCTCGATTGCAGATGCAGATCCTCGACGTGGAGCATGCACTCGGCACGGCGCGGAAAGCGTGGCAAGCGGAGCAGACCAAGGAAGAGACAAGCGTGGACGAGGAGGACATCGCCGACGTGGTGGCGAGCTGGACCAACATCCCGGTGGCGCGCATGGTGGAGACCGAGGCCGAGAAACTGGGCAGGATGGAGGAGAATCTCCACCGGCGCATTGTCGGTCAGGAAGACGCGGTGACGGCCGTCGCAGACGCCATACGCCGGAATCGCGCCGGTATTGGCGCGCCATCACGGCCCATCGGATCATTCCTGTTCCTCGGCCCTACCGGTGTGGGCAAGACGGAGCTGGCTCGCGCCCTTGCGGCTTTCTTGCTTGACGACGAATCGCGGATCGTGCGCCTCGACATGTCGGAGTACATGGAGCGGCACGAGGTCTCCAAGATGGTCGGCGCTCCGCCGGGGTATATCGGCTACGGAGAAGGCGGCCAGCTCACCGAGCGCGTGCGCCGCAACCCCTACACGGTCGTGCTTCTGGACGAGCTGGAGAAAGCCCATCCCGATGTATTCAACATGCTGCTGCAGATCCTCGAGGATGGGCGGCTGACCGACGCGCAGGGCCGGACAGTGTCGTTCCGTAACACCATACTCATCGGCACCTCGAACCTGGGCACCGAGTCCCTGTCACCGGACAAGCGCCCCATCGGCTTCACCCAGACCGCAGAACCCGACTACGAGGAGGCACGCAGGATGGTTTTGCAGGAGGTGAAAAAATTCTTCAAACCGGAGTTTCTCAACCGGCTGGATGACGTGATTGTCTTTCACTACCTGGACAAGACTCAGGTACGCCGGATAGCGGACATGTTCATCGCCGAGCTGGCGCAGCGCCTGGAGGCCCGTGATATCACCCTGATGGTTGACGAAGATGTCGCCGACAAGCTCTCCCGCGACGGCTTCGACAATGTCTACGGCGCACGTCCCCTTAGACGTGAGGTGGAGCGCCGGCTGGAAAACCCGCTGGCCATGAAGATCGTGCAGGGCGAATGTAGGGACGGTGCCCGCGTTCGCGTCACGCTGCGCCGGGACAACATCGAATTCATCGTACAATGAAAGCTTGTGCTAGAGTGGCGGTCGCCTCAGTCCCACCCCAGAACCAAGCCGCCGTCCGCCGACAACGCCACGCGCGTCCCCAGGCCCAGGCCTTCACGGTCCAGAGTGCTGCCCAGCCAACGCGCTTCCGTCAGAGACGCCCGTTGCAATCGGAAGCGGCGGATGCGCATGGGCGTCATCTTGAAGCGCAACAGGCGACCGCTTGCCGCGTCGATGCTGAGAAAATACATGAGGGTCAGCTCACCGCGATAGGTCTCGTGGCCACCGATACCCTCGTAGTCGTTCAAGAAGTCCCCGCAACCGTAGATGATGGGCCGGTCCCTGTGGACCTCGATCCCTTTCGGGTGATGGGATGAGTGGCCGTGTACCACGTCCACACGAGCCTCGTCGATCAGTCGACGGGCAAACTCGCGCTGGCTGGCCGGTATCCTGTAGCCCCAGTTGCCGCCCCAGTGGATGGAGGCAACCACCACGTCGCCGCTTAGCTTGACCGCCCTGACGGCTGCTGCCACCTGCTCGACCGCGGTCTGCGTGAGATCGGGCAAGCGGTTGACGCCTGCCCGCGCGGGCGTCGCCGCCCACTCGCGGGGTATGCCGCTGCTGCCCACCCCCATGGAGAACACCACCACCCGGCCGGTGCCGGGGATGGTCATGACGGCCGGCGCGCCCGCCTTGCTGCTGTCACGACCTGCCCCCGCGGTCTCAAGGCCTGCCGCCTTCAGGCTCGCCAGTGTTTCCTCGAGTCCCGCAAGCCCCCAGTCCAGCACATGGTTGTTGCCCAGCACGCAGCAGTCGATACCGGCTGCGGTGATGCACGGCACGTTCTCGGGGTGCATTCGATAGTTGATGCCTTTCGGCACCCAGTCGTTGCTGCGGGTGACGGCGGTCTCCAGGTTGATCACGCGCACGTCAGGTCGGGCTTGCGCCAGGGCCGCCAGGGCGTCTCCCCAGACATAGGCAAAATCTACCGGTTTCGGAATGGCGCCGTTGGCCCGCTCGGCCAGCTCCACATAGCCGAGGGCGCTGCGCACATAGGACTCGTGGATACGGGGATCGCCAGGGTGCGGCAAAACCTGGTCAATGCCTCGCCCCAACATGACGTCACCGCAGAGGAACAGCTTGATCACCCGGGACTCTAGCTTGGTATTGCTGAGCATGGTCGCTGCCCGCAATGGCGGCTGCCCGCCCGGAATGCGCGCCGGACCCGGAGCGCTGAAACCGCTCAGCAAGCCCGCTGCAGAAAGCCTCAGGAGACGCCGCCGGTCCACGCTAGTTTATTTTCACGCTGTAACGTCCTGTCATGGATTGGGCGGGCTTTGGCGGAGCGAATGCCCCGGCCGGGTCCCACACCAGCTGTATCGCCGTTTGTGATCGATATTCCCGAACAGCTATCTGGTATTCCGTCTCATCCTGACCGTGAAGCCAGAGGGCAACTTGTATACCATCAGAGTGCAGCCCCGGGAACAGAGCGCCTAGCCCGGATTTCTCACCAGGCGGACCTCGTACCGCGGATTATGTTGGCAAACTCAGCACATTGGCTTCACCGAGCCGGTTTTCCTTGTGAACAGCCTGTCCTATTCGGCTCTTGGCCCACTCTGGCTTCGCATCTTGACCGATCCCCCTTGAGACATAGCTACAGCTATGCCTCTGCGGGCGATCGGCCAATCTGCTTTGCCAGAGCGACCCAAGATTCCGAATCCCGGTGACAAATCCGGGCTACCCGCAGCATGCCCGCCAATCTTACACCGGAATACAAAGCCGCGGAGGCCGCCTTCCGCCAGGCGCGGGAGCCGAAAGAGCGACTGGCCTGCCTGAAGGAGATGCTGCGAACGATCCCCAAGCATAAAGGGACCGACCATCTGCAGGCCGATCTCAAGACGCGAATCAAGCTGCTCAGCGACGAGCTGGCGGGGCCGAAGAAAGGCGGTGCGCGTGGCGGCCCGGCCACTGTCATTCACCTGGAGGGGGCCGCTCAGATCGCACTCATCGGCCCACCCAATTCCGGCAAGTCAACCCTTCACGACCAGCTGACCGGGTCCCATGCCCAGACCGGACCTTACCCCTTTACCACCCAGCACCCACAGCCCGGCATGCTGCCCTACGAAGACATCCATTTCCAGCTTATCGATTTGCCGCCCCTTTCCGGAGAGCACCCTATCCCTTGGATAGGCAATGCACTGCAGCCGGCCGATGCCTGCCTGCTGGTGCTGGACTTGGGCGATCCGAACTGTGTCGAGCAGGCTACCGAGATCCATGCGCTGTTGAAAGAGAAACGAGTAACCCTCTCGGCCCACTGGGATGAACCGGAAACGCAGCCAGAGCGTGATGCTGGCGTGCCCGATCCGTTCGCACTCCGTCTCCCAGCGTTGATGCTGGCGAACAAAGCCGACCAGATCCCAGACCTGGACGGAGAGCTCCAGGTCTTTCAGGAGCTTACCGATTTTCACTATCCCGTGTTCAGCGTCTCGGCCACCACCGGCGCTGGGCTGGGGAAAATTGCGCCTTGGCTGTTTAACAAGCTGGGTATCGTGCGGGTGTACACCAAAGCGCCGGGCCGCCCTCCGGACAAGCACCGCCCCTTCACGGTGCGGCGGGGGCAGACGGTGTACGATGTGGCCATGCTGGTGCACCGGGACATCGCCCGGTCGCTGAAGTATGCCAGAGTCTGGGGAACCGGCCACTTCACCGGACAGCAGGTCGGCCGGGACCATAGCGTGTCGGACGGAGACGTCCTGGAGTTGCATGCCTGATGCTCGCTGGGGAACAAAGTGGAGACCAACGCCGCACCATAGCTGACGTCGTCGTGCACGACTATTGCTCGGCCGAACAGACGAGCAGCTCCGACGCAGTTGATGGCAAGTTTCTGCAGCTCATCATTGACGGTTGCACCTGTCTTGTGTTCTCACCGACTTCCCTGCACCGCTACCACAATCAGATGCTTGCCCAGTTCCTGAAAAACAGGGGTGTCGCTCATCACTGGGTGTCCCGAGAGCATCTCGAGTACGATACGACAAGGCTTGAAGTCATCGGCGGCGGACGCTTCCATGTGGACCACAGTGAAAGGATCCTCGACTTGTGGGACGATTCCCACGCCTTCGGGCGCTTTGACGCACGAGGTCTTGCGGAGAGCATCGCCCGCGCCGACCATCCCTGGCACAGCTACCGGGTCAGAATCTCATAGCATAATTTGCTCATAAGGGGCGTGTCTCCTGATCTGATGCACAGACAACAGTGCCACAAAGGGACGGCTGCCCGCGCAATGCGTCGGAGGGAAGCATGCCCATAAGGTTGAGACACTGCTGGCCGCCTATCCTGCCCATGTTGATGCTGCTCTGGTCACTGTGCCAGGGGGCCGTTGCCTACACGCCGGCCTCACCATGGCCGCCACAAGCGTGGCTCGGCGTCACCGTAGGAGCGGCGAGTTTCGAGACCCTGGCGACAAGCCAGCTCGAATACGGCGTACTCGTGGCCGATGTGTTTCCCGCGGGTCCGGCCGCGCGCGCCGGTGTTCGACGCGGTGACATCCTCCTCGAGCTTGACGGCAGACCTGTTTACTCGGTGGAAAGACTCAACTGGCTGCTGCGCACGGCGCCGAGCGGAAGGCAAACGTCCCTGACCTACCACCGCGACGGGCGAACGGCAACAGTCGACGTGGCGTTGGACCCCCTGACGCCTCACCAGGCCGCCCCTCCGCCGTGGAACACCGGCGGCTGGCTGTCCACCAGCTACCTGGGCGTCCACCTGCAGGCCATGACCAACGAGCTCCGGGATGTGTTCAACGCGCCCCAGGGCGAGGGCGTGCTCATCGTCAAGGTCATGCCCGAGAGCCCCGCAAGCGCAGCACGCCTGGCAGTGGGCGACGTCCTCCTGCGCATGGACCGCAAGACCATACGCCGGGTGCCCGACGTGCACCGCGTGCTGGCCTTCTTCGAGCCCGGCGACACCGTTAAGATTGAGCTGATACGAGAACGGCAGCGACAGACGCTGAGCGTCACCCTGGCCGAGCGACCGGGCGTCGGAACGTACAACGGAGACTGGGAGCCCCCGCCCTATTCGCCTTCGCCTCCCCTGCAACCCCGCCAATGGAAGGAACTCGTGGAGGAGCTGCAGGAGATCTGGGAGAATTTTTGGCGGGACCTCTCGGAAAAGCGCATGAAGCGGGTCCCGGAGTACCTGTAGCCGGCTGCCGTGGGGCTGATGACGGCGCTGTTCCCAGCGCACAGTGCCTGCTTACCGAATATGGGCTGGACTGGCGGATAATCCGTAACAAGGACGCGGCGATGCTGGTACCCACCGGTATCGACAAGGGGACCGGCCTCACCCATGCCCTCAAGCAGCTCGCCGTATCGCCACAGCAGGTCATCGCCTTCGGAGACGCGGAGAATGACGAGCCAATGCTCGGCGCTGCCGGCCTGGGCATTGCCACCGGCAATGCGCTGGCTCAACTCAAGGCCAGGGCCGATGAGGTGTTGAACAAGGACAACGGGGCGGGCATAGCCGAGTTCGTCTACGCAAAGCTATTGGCCTGTGAGCATTGATGCTCACCTGCTCCCTTCGCGTGGCCCCATGGTGACGTTTCTGATCCGGTAGCGAAGCCGGCACGTCTTCAGGGTGGGATCCAG
>JASJBY010000106.1 GCA_030066245.1 Gammaproteobacteria bacterium | reverse complement strand
GGCAAACAGCTCTGACTGGAGCATGCGTGTCATCCAGTCTGCCGAATCCTCCGTTTCGATCTCGCTGACTTCCACCGGCCCCTCTGCACCCGTCTGCTCTTCCAGCGTGAGCAGTCTGTCAAGGACGGAGCGCTCGAAACGCAGGACGCTGACCGGTGTCTTGGCCTTTGCCGACAACTGGCGGGGCTGCAGCTGCGCCAGCGCATACCGGGCAGCCTCCGTGCCGGCGGTCAGATGTTTGGAGACGTGGCCGTCGTGGTACATGTCGAGCTCGCCTTCGATGAGATAGAAGGTGTAGCTGTCCTTGTCACCCTGTTTGAAAAGGAATTTACCCTTACTGACCTCCACCAGCTCGGCTTGCTTTAGGAGTTCCCGAAGATACTGCGGCGCGAGACGGGAGATGGGCACCAAGGTGCTCATCAGTTGCTGGAGGTTCTCGTTCTTGTGCAGCATGCTTGCTAGCCCCGAAGTCTGGAAAGCGGCCGGCCCTCAGCAGCCGCACGCTACGCGGTGGGGCATCGCCCTCCGCCTCCCGGCGCCGAGCAGGGTGTTCACCCTAGGGAAAACCGGTCGGCCGACGGGACTCCGGCCAGCAAGCGCCGACCGCCTATTCGACCGGGAGCGCCTGGGCAGCCGGCTGCTTCTCACTAAGCTCACGCAGCTTTGCGAGCACGCGTTCTGCACGCGCGATGTGGGATTTGATATCTTCATTCTCTGGATCGAGCTTGCTCAGGTCCCGCCAGTTGTCCAACGCCTGCTGAATCTTTCCCTGGCTGTAGAGTCTGCGACTCTCCTCCATGCCCCGCTTCACTCTCTCCCCGATTGCGTCCTCCAGCTCCAGCTCCAGCTGTTCCACCTTGTCGCTCTTGGGCTCTACGGTCTTGAGCTCGGCGAGGGCGTTTCGCGCCGTGATCAAATCGTCCGCTCTGTAGGCGTCCTCATACGCGTCAACCAAGCGGCGGGCCTTGTCGGCCTCGAACTGTTCCTGTTTCTTGCGCCTCGCGCGCCAAGTCTTGGCTTTCTTCTTCAGTTGCTCCTTCTCGGCACGGGCCAAGGCATCCTTTACCGAGGTGGTCGGAGTGAGCTGCTCGGCGAGGGCCAGGCACTGCACGGCCAGCTTGTTGTTGCGACTGTCAAGGGCGCGCTGCCCGCACAGATACAGCCCCGTCGAGGTAACTTCAACTTCGAGCTCCGCCTGTTTCAGGCTCTTTTTCGCTCGGTCATCGTCTGGACGCGCCGTAAGTATCTGGTTCTGCAGGGGCAGCTCGCGGGCCAGCCAGTTGCCCTTGTTGATGAGCACCTCCGTGCGCAGTGACCGCACGTGCTCTGCCCGCCTGGCCACGAAAGCCGCCTGGGCCTTGGCGATTCCTTCGCTGTCCGGCAGCTTTTGCAAGCCCCTCGCGTAGAGCTCATCTGCCTCCTGCCATTGCCCCATCTGCGTAAGCCGACGACCCTCCCGCAAAACCGACTGCTCATACATCGCCGCCAGGCGCAGGATTTCCTTGCGTTGCTCCTGGAGGCTGGCATCCTGAGGATTATCCGAAATTACTCGGTCGAGGAGTCGGAGTGCCTTGCTGTACTCCTCCTCGGCCACCCAGCGATCCACCTGCTTGGGTACGTCTTTCACCAGCATCGGGTCCGGAACACAGCCGACGACGGCGAGGAGCGACAGCAGCAAGAACGCACCGACGGTGGATCTCATGCGCTCTCCTTCTGCACGAACAGCGCCTCGATCTCGACTTCCATGGCCGCACGATAGTCGCTTGCCAAGTCCTCGACCAGATAAGTGGTGACCGGCATCGCCTTGCCCCGAAGCTGCGCCTCCCTGTACTGGCGAACGAGCACCCGCTCCTTGACGGCCGGGTCATCGAGCACATCGGCGCTCACCACAATCTCGCCGCTGTCAGCAATGCTGGACAGGCGCGAGGCCAGATTGACCGCGTCACCGACCACGGTGTATTGCATGCGCTCATCAGCACCCAGGTTTCCGGCCAGCATTTCACCAGCGTTTACGCCAATGCGAAACTCGACCAGCTCCTCGCCCAGTCCTTCCCGAATGGCATTCAGCCGCTTGACAAGGCTTTGAATCATCACTGCGCAGGCCACAGCGTGGAAGCAGTGCTCGGGATCCTCCTGGGGTACGCCGAACACCACCATCACACAGTCGCCGATGAACTTGTCGATGGTGCCGTTATAGAAGCGACTGCTGCGGGCGACCAACGAAAAGTACGTGTTCAACAGTTCCCCCACTTTCTCGGGCGGCAGCTTCTCCGACAAACTGGTGAAGCCGACGATATCCGCGAACAGCACCGCGGCGCGCACGTGTTTGCCGCCCAGACTCACCTGGTCCAGATTCTCGAGCAGCTCCGAGGCCACGCTGTCATCCACGAATCGCGACAACACCTGCTCCACCTGGGATTTCTGCAACAGGCCCCTGGCCATGGTATTGAAGCCGTCCATGAGGTAGCCGATTTCATCGTTGCGCCGCTCGGTGAAACGATAGCGATAGTCACCTTCGCCGATGGCTTTGCTGGCATCCATGAGGTCATGGATGGGACGCGACATGCGCCGTCCCATGACGAAGGCGATGAGCGTGGACAAGGCGGCCATCAGGACGGTTGCCCAGACGATGACGCGCTTGGCCTCCTGGGAAGACTGCGCCAGGGACGCCTGCGAGAAGGTCACCAGCGCATGGCCGGCAACCAGGTTCTCGAAGCGAATGGGACGCAGAAAGGAGATTTCCGAGCTCTCGGAACCGTCCGCCTCGGACAGCTGCCACTCGAAGGTATAGGTCGACGGGCTCAGCTTGGTTGACCGCCCGTAGAGCGTAACGATGTCCTCTACGGTCGGCAGCACACCAGACGAGGCCAGCACCTCTCCGTTGTCACCGTACACCACGGCACCCAGAATGCTCTCCCGGCCGGCCAGATTGTTCGTCATCACCCGTAGAGCAAGGAGATCCCCCGCTAGCACCGGCTCCTTGGCGCTCACTGCCAACTGGTCCAGGATGGTCTGGCCGAAGTCGTCCATCTGAGCCAGCATCAACTCGTTCTGGTTCGAGATGATGGTCAGGCCCAGGAGCGCCATGCCCGCGACCACCAACGTCGTGATCGCCCAGGCGAATTTGTACGCTATGGGAATATGTGCGGGTAGCCAAGCCGTCGCCCGCGCGCGCCAGCCTGCCCGGACAGCGCCGCCGCGGCCGCGACTCCGGCCGGCGGCGCGATTCCCGTCTATTTTGTTTCGCATGCCTGAAATCGGGAGATGCCCATCCCTGGCATTTCTACTTCATCCTTCGACGGCCAACCCCACCAATCCATAGCGAATGATAGCACCCCTAAGGGCCGGGATCTTAAGGCTTCCGGCGAAGCTGTGACCGCTTCGACAGGGGCCAAAGCGGCCTGTGCACGGCGTCTCCTGAGCGGCCCCCTGGCATCGAATTCGCATCGCCAGCGGTGAGACGCATGCACCCAGCGGGGTCGGTAACCATGAAGCTGCTGCAATCTCTCCTTGACAGCCTGGTGTTGTTGGGATTTTCGGTGTTCCTGCTCCTCGTGACGATTCTCGGCGCATCTGGCCTGGCTCGCGTACTCGGATAAAAACAGAATCCAATCCGCCAGTTACGCATTCAAGATACCCTCCGTCCTAAGGGAGTCTTGCGACACCGCGGGGCTTACGCCAGGGGCGGAGACTCAAGCGTGGCTGGCGGCTCTCCGGGAACCAGTGCGTCAAGATCCCGCCGACGCGGAGGAACAGTGTCACAGGCCGCGTCCGATCTCCAACGCATTAGCTCACGCTTATCAAGGCGTAAGCCTGGTATTCCTTCTCAGGTATCACGCTGCGATGGCCTTCCAGCACTCGGCGGGCCAGACCGCTGACCAGGTCCACGACGACAAGCGCCGCATTGCTGCCGCGCGCCGGGTCGGCAATGTCAATGGCCTGGTGTTTTTCGTCCACGGCGAGGTCGTTGACAAACGCGTTTGCAGGCGTCACCGGCGGTCGCAGGTAGATAACCCTGGCGAGCTTCTCGCCGCGGCTGTCCCAGCCAACAAGCTTGGGAACCGAGCCGGCACGCATGCCGTTGTCCAGCATCCAGACTATGCCACTGGCGTCGCTTTGGATACCGAGCACCGAATCCAGTGCGACCGCCGTTCCCGCTCCCCCAGCATTCCAGGCCGCGTCGGGAAATGCCGCCAGGCTTCCCTGCTCAGTCAGCACAGCAACGCGTAGCCGGGATGAGAAAAACTGATGCATGCTGAGCACTATGCGCCGGTCGGGAGTGACCGTGATATTGCCCGGCCCCTCGCTCAAGAGAGCGACATCCTCAAGCAGCGTCGCCGCGGCAAAGGCAACCGATGAGAACAGTGCCCAAACCAGGGCAGAGAAGCTCAACCTAATGGCCATGTGGTCCTCGCATCCTAGTGCCGTCGGGTCAGTGCCCGCACTATAACAGCAACGGGTCCACGGCAAAGACCTTTTTGCTCGCCCGTGGAGCCTCTTGCCGCCGCGGACGGTCCGGCTGACGGTCTATACTGCTGGGCAGTCTATACTCGTCAGTCCAATCACTGGTACTCCGGCCGAACGGCGGTCGGATAGCACGGTCGAGAGTCGGTTATGACTGCGGCTGGAAGCGACATCGCAAGATTCGACAGCGAACTGCTCCGGGCACTGGTAGACAACGCCGTCGACGGCATCATTGCCATAGACGGAGAGGGGCTCGTGCGCCTCATGAATCCCGCCGCCGAGCGCCTCTTCGGCTACCAGGCCAACGAGGTGGTCGGACGCAACGTCAGTATGCTGATGCCCGAGCCTTACCGCTCGGAGCACGACGGCTACATCAACAACTACCTGACAACTGGTGAGCGCCGCATCATGGGCGTGGGCCGCGAGGTGGAAGGTCGACGCAGAGACGGCTCGACTTTCCCCATGTACCTCTCGGTGGCCGAGGTGCACGCGCCGGGCCAGCACATTTTTACGGGCATCGTTCACGACCTGACTGCCCGCAAGCGGGCCGAAGAGGATCTGCGCCGGGAACGGGACAAGGTCGAGAGCTACCTCGACATCGCCGGCGCCATCGTCGTCGCTATCGATGCGCAACAGAATGTCACTCTGATCAACCGGGAGGGCTGCGAGATCCTGGGATATCCCGCCGGCGAAATCGTCGGCCGCAACTGGTTCGACCACTTCATACCCGAGCCGAGTCGCCACGAGCTGAAGACCGTCTTCCAGAAGCTCGTGCGCGGAGAGGTGGAGAGCAGCGAATACTACGAGAACCCGATTCTTTGCCGGGACGGAAAAGAGCGCGTCATCGCCTGGCATAACGCGGCGCTGCGCGATGAGAACGGGTGCATCATTGGCACGCTGAGCTCCGGTGACGATGTTACTGAGCAACGCCGCACGGCCTCCGAGATCCAGCGGATGCGGGCCTACCTTGAGAATATCGTGGATTCCATGCCGTCTGTTCTGGTCGGCGTGGATAGCCAGGGTCGCGTCACAGAGTGGAACCGGCACGCCGTCCAAACCACGGGAGTGGCCGGCGAGCACGCTGTCGGACGCAAGTTCTGGGACGTGCTGCCGCAGCTCGAATCGCATCTGGAGCTGGTGCAACGTGCCGTACGCAGCGGGAGCCCGGTCACTGGCGAGCGGCTGTTCAGCGAGCAGGACGGAGAAGCGCGTTACTCGGATGTGGTGGTCTACCCGCTCAAGGGCGAGGGTGGCGAGGGTGCCGTGATCCGTCTCGACGACGTGACCAACCGAGTGCGGGTGGAGCAGATGATGGTACAGACGGAGAAGATGATGTCCGTCGGCGGCCTCGCCGCCGGCATGGCTCACGAGATCAACAACCCCCTGAGCGCCGTGCTTCAAGGTTCACAGAATATTCTGCGTCGCCTGTCGCAGGACTTGCCCGCCAACCGTCGCGCCGCGGACGCCCTGAATCTCGACCTGGACAGGGTGCATAACTATCTGAAGCAGCGGGGCATTCTGCGTTTCCTTGATGGCATCCATGAATCCGCGACCCGAGCCACCCGGATTGTCGGCGATATGCTGAGCTTCAGTCGGCGGACCGAGACCGAGCTCACGCCGGCGAGAGTGGAAGAGATGCTGAACGTTGTCATCCGACTGGCGGGCAGCGATTACGACCTGAAGAAACGCTACGACTTTCGCCAGGTGGAGATCATACGGGAGTATGCCCCGAAGGTACCGCCGGTGCCCTGTGACAGAACAGAGATCGAGCAGGTTTTTCTGAACATCATCAAGAACGCCGCCCAGGCAATGGCGGCTGGCGGCAGGCAGCCCTATCGTCTGACCCTGCGCACCCACCGGGAAGGCAACTTCGTACGCATCGACATCGAGGATAACGGGCCCGGAATAGACAGAGAAACCCAGGACCGGGTTTTTGAACCCTTTTTCACCACAAAACCCGTTGGGACAGGAACGGGTTTGGGACTGTCCGTGTCCTACTTCATTATCGTTGAGCAGCACCACGGCAGTCTGACTCTGTCATCCGCGCCCGGCAAAGGGGCTCGCTTCACAGTCCGGCTGCCCTTAAGGAGTCGGTCGCGCAGAAGATGAGCCTGCGTATATTGATAGTCGACGATGAACCGCTGGTGGCAGAGAACCTAGAGGCGTTTTTCGAAGATGAGGGCATGCAGGTGACCAGCGTGGGAACCGCCGAGCACGCCATAGAGCTGGTGGAATCTGGCTCGCGCTGGGACGTGTGCGTGATGGATCTCCGCCTTCCTGGCATAGACGGGGGCACCGCCATTCAGCGCCTGCACGGCATCCGCCCCGATATGCGCTTTGTGATACACACCGGATCGGTTGCTTTCAGTGTGCCCAACGACCTTCGAGCTCTCGGGATATCAGATTTTCAGCTATTCAAGAAACCGGTTGCAGACCTGCAGAAACTGGCGGAAACTGTGAAGTCGTTGGCAGTTTGCTAGTGGGTCGTGGGGTAGTTTGGGATAATCCAGCTGTAACTGGGGGCTACTGGCCGACCTAGGGCTTCACAACATGCCACCGACTCCTCTGCGGACGCTTCCTGTAGTGGTCCGACACGCGTGCGTGGCGGCGTCACGCACGGCGCTCAGGCGAAGCACGGGCTGGATACCGGAGAAGCACAAGGCCGCCCCATGAGCGCCGCCCGCATACTTACCATCGAGGACGAGCCCACCATTCGGGACGGCATAGTCGCGTATCTGGAAGACAGCGGCTTCGAGATGCTTGAGGCTGATGACGGTCTTAGCGGCGTTGAGGTTTTTCGTCAGGAGAAGCCAGACGCTGTGCTCTGCGATCTCAGACTGCCCGGCATCGAGGGGCTTGACGTGCTCGCCACCATTACCAGCGAATCCCCGGAGACGCCGGTGATCATTGTCTCGGGCGTCAGCGAACTGGGCTACGCGGTGCAAGCCCTCAAGTCCGGCGCGTGGGACTACGTGACAAAACCCATACAGGACATGGGGGTGCTGGAGAGCGCCTTACAGCGCGTGCTGGAACGGGCAACGCTGATGCGCCGTAATCGGGAGTACCGGGAAAGCCTCGAGCGGCTGAACAAGGAGCTTCAGGCAGACGAGGAGGCAGGCAGACGGGTCCAGTTTCAGCTGCTTCCCGAGGATGAGCGCCGCTTCGGCGAATACTGCTTCACCCGCCGGCTCTATCCGTCCATGTATCTCAGCGGCGACTTCGTCGACTATTTCGCCATCGACGATCGGCACATCGGATTCTATATCGCTGACGTGTCCGGACACGGCGTCGCTTCGGCCTTTGTCACGGTCATGCTGAAGACCCTCCTGGGCCAGTACCGGGAGAGCTTCTGGCACGACGGCGATGAAACCATCGCCAATCCCGCCATCACCTTCCGCCGCCTCAACCGGGACTTGCGCCAGCAAAGCCTGGATCACTATGTCACCATGTTTTACGGTATCATCGATCGGCAGGAGAACACACTGGACTGGAGCAGTGGCGGACACTTTCCCCACCCCATCCTGCACGATGGCCGGTACGCCGAGCCGATTGCCTGTCGCGGTCGCCCCCTCGGACTGTTCGACGATTCCGAGTACTCGCGACAACTGCGTGAGCTGCCCGAGCATTTCACCCTGTGGCTCGTTTCAGACGGCGTCCTGGAAATGCTTCCGTTCGGGTCACTGAAGGAAAAGCAGGCCGATCTGCTGGGCAGATTGAGCGGACCTGACGCCTCCATCAGCCGGCTTGCCTGGGAGCTGGGGCTTGCGAAGGACGCCCAGCTCCCCGACGACATCACCTTTCTCATGGTCAGGAGGGGGGGCGGCGATGGCGAGCGGTAAGGTGCTTTATGCCACCCACGCGGGCGTGCACGTGCTGAGATTCCAGGGCGAAATCGGCTACGCTCTGGGGCCCGATGTGCAGCGCTTCGTCGACGGGTTGTTCACCGGAGCACCGCCCCTCGGCTTCGTGCTTGACCTGCGGGAAACCACCCACATCGACAGCACCAACCTCGGTCTTCTGGCGAGCATCGCAAACCGCATGCGAGAACGGCACGGTCCACCGGTCACGCTGGTATCAGATCGGGACGACATTAACGAAATCCTCTACAACATGGGTTTTGACGAGGTGTTTGACATCGTCGCGGATACAGCTCCTCCGTCGGCGGAGGCACGAGCGCTGCCCATCGCGAGCCCCGATGGCGCTCGCCTCAGCCGGACCATGCTGGAGGCCCATCGCACGCTCATGGCGATGAATGAGCGGAACAGACAGGAGTTCGCCGATGTAGTCAGTCTTCTGGAGCTGCAACAAGAATCACAGGCGACACAATAACAACATGAAAGCAATCACTTTGGGGAGATCTCTGACATACGACAGCCTGCCTGTCACCGCACGGTCGGGAGCCGGATGGCCGGTGACTGGGGGCTTCGGTAGAAGGAGACCTCCATGGCACGATCAGAGTCTCGACGCGCGGTGCTCCTGCTGGGAGCTGCGGTTCTCTCCCTGCTGCTGGTAACCGGCTGTCTGAGCGGCGGTGGCAGCAGCCGAAAACCTGCTCCAGGATCTGCGCCCAGCGTTGTCGACATCAATCCCGACGCCAACAGCACCGGGGCGGTGATAAGCGCTATCGTTCTGGCGCTCTTTGACCGGGAGATGGACCCCTCCAGCATCGACTCGGGCACCTTCACCGTGACGGGCCCGTCCGGCGATCTACGGGGAAGCATCAGCTGCAGCCTTCCCTGCCAGACGGCCGCCTTCGAGCCCACCAACCTGCTGGACTTCGAGGAGAGCTACACGGTCACCCTGGACGAGACCATCAGGGACGCCAACGGCGTACCACTCACCTCTGACGTTATCTGGAGCTTCTCGACTGCGGCCGAGCTGGTTCGCGCCTCCACGGACGCGAACGGAACCGAGACCACACTGGCCAGCCAGAACGCCGCCACGGATTTGTCAGGGCGCCTGGTGGCGTTCGACTCGGCGGACGAGAATCTGGTTTTCGGTGATACCAACGCCGCGCTGGATGTCTTCGTCAAGGACCTTCAGACCGGTGACATCGAAAGGATAAGCGTCAACGAAGCCGGGATTGAGGGCGACGGCAACAGCAGCCGCCCCGCAATCACCCCGGACGGTCGATTCGTGGCCTTCGAGTCGGCCGCGACCAATCTCGTTCCAGGGCTCGGCGCGGTCATCCCGATCCATGTCTATGTGAAGGATCGGGAGTCGGACACGGTGACGCTGGTCAGCGCCAATGACGCCGGCACCCCCAGCAACGGGAATAGCATCGATGCGTCCATCAGCTCCGACGGCCGTTACGTGGCATTTCAGTCCAACGCGAGCAACCTGGTGGCCGGCGTCTCCGGATTAACGCAGGTTTATGTGAAAGACCTGGAGACAGGCACCATCGAGGTGGCCAGCGCCGACGCCTCGGGCACGCCCGCCGATGCCGACGCCACTCAGCCCGCCATCAGCGATAACGGCGAGTACGTCGTGTTCCAGACCTCTGCACCCAACTTCGGGGCCGCCGGCGGCGGCGAGACCCAGATCTACCGGAAGGATCTGGTGACCAATGCGCTCGATATCGTCAGCGAGACCGAGCTCGGCAACCTCGGCAACGGCCCCAGCGCGAATCCGTCCGTCAGCCGCTTCGGCCAGTTTGTAGCGTTCCAGACCACAGCCGTCAACCTGGGGGCGAACGGCGCAGTTGACCAGATCGTCCGCAAGGACCTGCAATCTGACTCGGTGCTGATCGCCAGCGCCGACACCTCGGCGAATCGCGGAAATCTTGCCAGCCGGGGGGCGTCCATCAGCGCCGACGGCCGCTACGTCGCCTTTCATTCTCTTGCTGACCTGATCGGCTCCAACAACGGCTGGATCCAGATCTTCGTGAAGGATCTGCAGAACGGGCAGAGCGGTCCCCTGGACTTGGTCAGCGAGAACGCCCAAGGTGATCGGGGCGAGCTGGGTGACAGCCTCAGATCCGCCATCAGCCGGGACGGGGGCTACGTCGCCTTCGACTCAGGGGCCACCAACCTTCTGGGGGTCGACGACCAAAATACAGTGACCGACGTGTTCAGGGGCTTCAACGAGACCTTCTCCCCCTAAACTCACTCGTCCGTCACACAGCCCTGGGAGGCGTCTTTGACGTTCTTGATGTACTTGTGGAGAGTACCGCGAGTCGCCTTGTAGGCCGGCATCTGCCACGCTTCGCGGCGCTGTGCCATCTCCTCCTCGGAGATTTCCACGCTGATCAGGCGCTGGCGGGCGTCAATGGTGATCCGGTCGCCGTCACGGACCAGGGCGATTGCTCCCCCCTCCTGTGCCTCCGGCACGATGTGACCCACGATGAAACCGTGCGAGCCGCCCGAGAAGCGCCCGTCGGTCAGCAGCGCCACGTCGCTGCCCAGCCCCGCACCCATGATGGCGGAGGTCGGTGTCAACATCTCCGGCATGCCCGGCCCCCCTTTCGGACCTTCGTACCGGATGACCACCACGTCACCCTTGCGTATCTGCCCCTGCTCCAGCGCCGCCACCATATCTTCTTCAGCATCGTAGACCCGTGCCGGACCGCTGAAACGCTCCCCTTCCTTGCCGGTGATCTTGGCCACCGCGCCCCCTGGCGCCAGATTGCCGCGCAGGATCTGGATGTGACCCGTCGCCTTTATGGGCCGCTCCAGGGGCATGAACACCTCCTGACCTGCCGCAAGCCGTGGGAGCTCGGCCAGGTTCTCACCAACGCTCCTGCCGGTGACGGTCAGACAATCGCCTTTGAGGAGCCCCTTTTCAAGCAGATACTTCATGACTGCCGGCGTGCCGCCGACCTTGTGCAGATCTTCCATGACGTAGCGACCGCTGGGCTTGAGGTCGGCAAGAAACGGGACCC
>JASJBY010000105.1 GCA_030066245.1 Gammaproteobacteria bacterium | reverse complement strand
GGGGTTTTTGGATGGGCTTGTCGGCCTCTGCCTCAAGGGAGAGGGGTTTTTTGGGTGGGCTTGTCGGTCTCTCCCTCAAGGGAGAGCGGGTTTTTGGATGGGCTTGTCGGCCTGCCTCTCCTTAATTCGCTCAATGGCGACCAGCACCGGGTCCTGGTCGGTCATGAAGAAGGATCTGAAAGTCTGGCCGAAGAACGCTACGACGCAAAGCAGTGTGACGACCGCTAGGGCGGTCGTCACCTGGTAGTGCCACGGTTTCAGCTGTCTTTTCGCCATAGATCACCTGTGTCTCCCGGATCGCCCGGCAGCACGTCGACGGCCACCGGCTTGGCCGTGCGCTTCCGGAAACGACCGAGCATCGAGCGTCGTACCCGCACCGTGTCGTTCAGAACCAGGCCCACGGGGCAGAACAGTCGGCACCAGAAGTTCAACACGAAAAAGGAACCAACCAGGGACAAGGGCAGGATATACCATTGTATGCCCGCCCCGGTGAGCGAGAACATCATGGAAAAGGGCTCGTAGGATCCCAGCGTCGGGTGGGAGGATAGGAAAATCAACATGAGTGCCGTCCAGGTCATCCAGCCCACCACTGTCCGGGACGCTTTCTGCACGCCGGGCCGAACCGCCAGGTTGATGCCGCTGATCTTGTTCAGGCCTCGCTGCACGTACTGGAAGGGGCAGACCTGCCCGCAGTAGATGTTCTTGCCAAGAATCAGCACGCTGCCCAACACACCGGTCATCATGATCCACCACAGGGTGTGCTCCTTGAAGTCCGGCACAAAGCCCAGGACGATGCCGGCCAGCTGCCCCACCGACAGGGACGAGTTGGTGTAGATGCCGACGAACCCCAATGCCACCAGCGGCATCGCGAGCCTGCCGTACTTCGCGATCCGGCCCTTGGCGTAGGACACGAAGAAAGCCAGGGCGAAAACAGCGATTAGACCGATCTCGTTGACGCCGACCTTCCATGCCGGCTGCTTCCAGGTGGGCTTCAGCTTGAAATGTTCGGTGGCGGCAATGTGCATGGCATTGCGCACGGCAGTCGTGAAGCCCTGGGACGATATGGTCGCCCCCGACACGGCATCAATGTCCTCGCCCAGCAGGAAGTCGGCGGAAACGGTCTTTCCGGCGAATTGATGAAAGAAACGGCTCCTTCTCAATTTTTCGAAATAGGCCGGGGTTTCCTTGTTCCGCAGATTAAGAATCTCGGCGATCTTGCCCTCGGCGCTCGCCCTGATACCGATGATCAGCGGGCCACCGTAGCCTTCGGCTTCGGAGATAACCACGTAGTTGCCCTCGGTCTCGTCGCGGAAGACGATCTGGCCGCCTTCCGCTTCCGTCACCCGAGTCAGCGTGTGGTCGGCGAGCAGCTCCTTGAGCAACGCCTGGTAATCCGGCTGGGCAGCTATCTGTCCGAGGACGAACGCGATTACAAGGGTTGTGAACCCAAGGGGAAACGCCAGCCGCTCCCAGACGGCCCGGAGTCCTTTGGTGGCCGCCATTATCCGTTTTCAGCTTTCAGGCCGGGCGCCACCCAGTACCGCCAGGCGAGGGTCATGGCGATGATACCCGGGCCGGTGAACAGCGTCAGTCCCATGGCGCCGGAGACGGGTATGCCCTCAATGAAGGAAGACCCGGACCAGGCAATGCCGAACATGACCAGGAATGCGCCACCGATGAGCACCACCCAGGCATACCACGGCGCCTTGACTCGAACCGAGGCATAGGCGAAGCCGAACACGCAGAGCGTGAACAGCACACCCAGGAGAAACCATTGAATGCTTTCCATCTTCGTCTCCTTCAGGCCTTGCCGGCGGTGCCGATGTTGTTCTTCATGCTCGGATTGACGCGCATGCCCTCGCCGGTCTTCCAGAACTTCTCCACCTTGGCCGGATCGTCAGTCGCGCCGTACCCGAACAGCGGATGCATGTGGGACATGAGTCCGTGGAGAAAGCCCGGTGCGACCGTGGTTGCTGCCATGCTCAGCCAATGATGCCAGTAGTCGGGCTCGTTGAAGGTGCACGCGGCAATGCAATTGCCGCACGCACTGTCGTTTTCAATCCAGAAATCGAAGCACTTCTTGGCGTCAGAATAGAACTTTTGCACTCCGACCTGGTTGTTCCACGTATATCCGGGCTCATCACTGTTCTCGTAGGTGGGCTTGAAGCCGAATCCACTGTCCACGCTGTCGACCAGGGGTAGGGCGCCCGAGGGGCAGGCCTTGGCACACTCCCCACAGCTCAGGCAAAACGTGGTCATGCCCCAGTCGTGGGGTTTGTCGTACTCGACAAACTCGAAGTCCGTATACACCTTGCAAATGCGGCAGCGAGGGCCGATGCCGGGCACCATCAACTGCGCATGTCGGCCGCACTCGCCGAGACCGGCCATGACCGCATAGGCCACGCTGCTGCTCAGGTCGTTGCCGGCGCCGACGGCGTGGTAGCCCAGGCCGCGGATGAACTTCGCCATCTGATTGGCCATTTTGGCCATCATGACATACCCGTCGCCGACCGTGCCTTCTGCGGTCCAGCCCGGCGCGGTGGCAATGTTGTCGTAGTCCATGGGAGTCAGCATGACGATGACCGTCTTGGGCTCGAAGGGGAAGTCCTTCTCCCAGCTCAAGGTGCGCTCATTCAGGATGTCGTAGAGTGGATCGTAATCCCAGCGCTTGTCGCGCCGGGTGATGCCGCAACGGGTCGCACCCCACACGCGCGCGGCGCTCTTGATGGACGTGGCTGCCTCCTGCTTCGACTTGAACTGGTATTGCTCCTTCTCCACGTCCGACTGATCCCAGCTCAACATGCGCGTGTTGGGCTGACAGAAAGCCATGCTGTGTGATTCCGACGCGTCGAGAGGGTACCAGGCCGCGTGGTGCAGGGCGCGATCCTTTTGGGTGAAGCCGGGTTTGCTGTTGTCCCAGGGCAAGCGGTGCTCGAAATGGAGCGCGGCCTCGTGAAAATGGAACTGCTTTTCGTTGAGGCGACTGTACTGCTCGCTGCGCTCGGGATGTTCCTCATTGAGCTGCTTGCTAGTCGCAAAGGTGAGCACCACGTCCCGCTGGTCTTTGGGCCTGAACGTGTCGTCGGTTTTGATGAACTCGTCAACGTCGTCCACGGGGCGTCCGCGGATGGCCGCCTGGGTCGCTGCGAAGGCGGCGCCGCCCGCAGCGAGGGCAGCGCCGCCACCGATGGCCACGCGCTTGAAGAAGGTGCGTCGTGTGGGATCGACCGGCGCATCTTCCGGGCCGTTGGCGGGTGAAACCTTGGGTTCTCTGGTCGGCGGTCCGCTGGCCTGGTTCTTGGGGGCCTTCGTTTTCGGCGTTTCAGTCGTCATGATTGCACCTCCACACTTGAAGCCAGGACCCTTGGCGGCGCGAAGCATCCGTGATCGGTTACGCATTCGCGGTGGTGGCCATACCGGTACGAGCCGCCGGGACACGCCGTGAATACCTCCCTGTAGGCTCGACGGCCGCTATTCCTGCGGCCGACGGTCCCGGCCACTCATGCCGGTACGGCCCTAACCGGACACCGATGCGGCAGTCGGGGGGGAAACACGGACTGGCCATCTCTCGGGCCAATCGTGGACAATAGCAGGCCACGCGTGGCAAAAGCCCCCTCCCGCGGTCCTCACCGCCATGGACGACGGCAGCCAGATGGACGATTTCCCGAGATGCGCTCCGAGCGCGACACCGAGCGATTCGAAATGAAAGCAGTCGTGATGACGGCCCCGGGAGGTCCCGAGGTCTTGAAGGTAGCGGATATTCCCGAGCCCGGCCTGCCCGCAGGGCGGCAAATTCTGGTGCGCATCAAGGCGGCAGGCGTTAATCCCGTGGACACGAAGCTGCGCAGCCGGGGCACCTACTACCCGGACAACCTGCCGTGCGTGCTCGGCTGCGACGGTGCAGGCATCGTGGAGGCAGTCGGCGACGAGGTGAGCCGTTTCAAGCCCGGCCACGAGGTCTATTTCTGCAACGGCGGCATCGGGGGCGAGCCCGGCAACTATGCAGAATACGCCGTCGTGGACGAACGCTTTGCGTCCAAGAAGCCGGAGTCCATCGGCTTCGCCGAAGC
Organism: Gammaproteobacteria bacterium; assembly: GCA_030066245.1. Lineage (GTDB taxonomy): Bacteria > Pseudomonadota > Gammaproteobacteria > JAABTG01 > JAABTG01 > JASJBY01. The sequence goes on along the minus strand of JASJBY010000105.1, from coordinate 7,284 downwards.
CGCGGCGGCACCCCTTATCCTCATCACCGCCTGGGAGTCTCTCCATGACCGGGCGTGCGTACAGCCACGCCAGAACGTGCTTGTGCATGCCGGCGCAGGTGGCGTCGGCCACGTGGCCATCCAGCTCGCCAAGCACACCCATTGTCGCGTTTGCACTACGGTCAGCTCACCTGAGAAAGCCGCACTGGTCGGCGAGTTGGGCGCCGATGAGGTGATCGACTACAGAACCACGGACTTCGCCGACGCCACCCTGGCCTGGACAGACGGCGTGGGTGTGGACATCGGATTCGACACCGTGGGCGGAGATACCTTCGTCAAGAGCTTCGAGGCCGTGCGCCACTACGGGGACCTGGTGACCATCCTCGAGCCGCCGGCGCACACGGACTGGAAGGTGGCCCGGATCCGCAATCTGCGGGTCAGCCTGGAGCTCATGCTCACGCCCATGTACGACGGACTGCCTGATGCACGACACCACCAGAGCCGAATCCTGGACGAGTGCACCCACCTGTTCAACCAGGACCAGCTGCACGTGCACCTCAGTCACACGCTGCCGTTGGAAGACGCGGCGGAAGCCCACCGTCTGCTCGAGCAGGGCGGCATGCTGGGCAAGATAGCATTGACTGTTGACTAAGGGTCGAGCCAACCGGACCGCGTCCTGGAGCATGTTGTGGTCGCTGCTATCCGTGGTCGGAGCCGGTTACCTGATACTCGCCGCGTTTCTTTTCGTCTTTCAGGCCAATTACGTGTTCTTCCCTTCGCGCGTCATGGGCGCGACACCCGCCGACGCCGCGCTAGAGTATGAGGATGTCAGCCTCCAGACCGAAGACGGCGAGTCGCTGCACGGCTGGTTCATCCCCGCCGCCGAAGCCGACCTGACGCTGCTTTTCCTGCACGGCAACGCTGGCAATATCTCGCACCGTCTCGAGTCTCTGCGCATCTTCCACGAGCTGGGCCTCAACAGCCTGATCGTCGACTATAGGGGCTACGGACGCAGCACCGGCAAGCCGTCGGAGCAGGGCACCTACCGGGACGCCCAGGCCGCCTGGCAACACCTGGTGGAACACCGCGGGACGCCACCCGACCGGATCGTCATTTTCGGCCGCTCTCTCGGTGGAAGCGTCGCCGTATGGCTTGCTGCGCAACAGGCCGCAGGCGGGCTCATCATCGAGTCCACGCCAACTTCGATCCCCGACGTGGGAGCCAAGATCTATCCCTTCCTACCGGTTCGCCTGCTGGCCCGCATCCACTACGACGCTGTGGGGCTGATAGGCGAGATCCAGTCGCCGGTGCTGGTCGTCCACAGTCGAGAGGACGAGATCATTCCGTACACGCACGGTGAGCGCCTTTTCCAGGCGGCCCGGGAACCCAAGACCATGCTTCCCATCCGCGGCGACCACAATGCCGGATTCTTGATATCGGGGCAGGATTACGTGCAAGGCCTGCAAGAATTCCTCGACCGCTTGCCGTAGCCCTCGGACGCAGCGGACCGCGAGTCAGCGACGCCCGACCCGGAACAGCCAAAGGGCGAAGGCGGCGAACAGGGCAACCCCCAGCAGCTGTGATACGCTCTCCAGGCCCTCGGGCAGCACCCGTAGAGCGTCAGTTCGCTGCGCCAGGGCAAAGGGGATAGCCAGGAGAATACCGGCAATGGCCTCGCCAGCAACCAGTCCGGACGCGAACAACACGCCGTTCTGGTCGCGGGGTGCCGTCCGACCATGCCGCCGGTGAGCCAGGTGGGCCGTGACCCCGCCCACGAAAATGGCTGCGGCCAGCTGCACCGGCAGATAAATGCCCACGGCCACGGCAAGTACAGGCGTGCGGAACGCGGCCTGGCGGCGCCGCAATTGCCAGTCGAGAAGGATGACCAGCGCAGCGATGACAGCACCGATACTCACCATGCCCCACTCCAGCTGCCGGCTGAATACTCCCATGGCCACCGCCTGCATGAGCGTCGCCTGGGGAGCGGCCAGGGTCTGGGCCGGATCCATGCCGGGCCGCGGGAAGGAGCCGCCCAGGCCGTAGGCGTTATACAGCAGGCTGAGCACCGGAGCGAGCGTCAGCGCGGCAGCCAGAACCCCCACCAGCTGCATGACCTGCTGCTTGTAGGGAGTGGCACCCAGAAGCCGGCCCGACTTCAGGTCTTGCATGGTGTCACCCGAGATGGCCGCCGCGCAGCACACCACGGCCCCTACGAGTACGGCAACCGCCGCAGCCGCAGCGGCGCGTTCACCATCCACGGCCACCGTCGAGCCGAGCCCTGCGCCGAGGACCGCGGCCAGCAGGAGCGAGCTGCTGAGGACAGTCGCGATGGTGACCCCGGATACGGGGTTGTTGGACGATCCCACCAGACCCGACATGTACCCGGCCACCGCCGAGAAGACGAACCCGGCAAGCAGAGCGAACAGCACGCTGCCCGCCACGACCGCCCAGTAAACGCCGGGCGAAGCTTGCAGAGCGGCGGCGTCGATCACCAAGCGGTAAGTGAGAAACAGCGGAACGGCGAGGGCCAGGGTCCCCGGAATCACCACACGCAGAGACAGATCACGCTCGCTCGGCGGCAGCACGTGGCCCGGCCCGGAGTGGGCCAGCCGTGTTGCCCGCATACCGGCACGCAGTGGCTGGAGAACCGCCAGAAGCGCCCAGACGCCACCCACAAGCATGGCGCCCACGCCGATGTAACGTATTTTCGTGCTCCAGATCTGAAAAGCCGCCTCGAGCCCCACCAGGGGGACGCCATCCGCACCCAGCGGCAGGCCCGCCCACACGGTGTAGGCGGGGATGGCCACCAGCCAGGCGAAGGCACCACCCGCGAAGACCAGGAACGCAATATTCGGCCCGACGATATACCCCACCCCCAGCAACGCCACCGAAAGCTCGCTGCCGAACGCGATAACCGTCTTGCCAGCCGTGAACCCGCCCGCCACCGAGCCGGCCACCGTCTGCAGTCCGGTCTGGAGAAACTTGAGGACCGCCGCGGCCAACCCGGCGCTGACGATCAACTGCACCCGCCCCGCGGCGGCTTCACCGACTTTGAGAACCGTCGCCGTGGCCACGCCTTCCGGAAAACTCAGCTCGGCATGTCCCAGGAGTACCCGTCGCAGCGGAACGGCGAAGAGCACGCCCAACACCCCGCCCAGAGCCCCGATGACCGCGGTTTCCGCATACTGGAACTGCGCCCAGTAGCCCATGAGCACCAGTGCGGGCAAGGTGAAGATGACCCCTGCGGCCAGAGCCTCCCCCGCGGAGGCGGCCGTCTGCACAATGTTGCTCTCGAGGATGCTGCGCTCCCGGAACAGGCGCAGCGTGGCCATGGCGATGACAGCCGCCGGTATGGAGGCGGACACGGTCATGCCCACCTTGAGTCCCAGGTAGGCATTGGCCGCCGCCAGCAGGATGGCCAGGGCTACTGACAGCATGACGGTGCGGGCAGTGATTTCGCGACGGGCCGGGCGGACAGGTTGGTGCAAGACGGGACCTCGTTGGTGCTCTGTCAGTACCGGACTCCGTGGGACCATCGACATCGGGAACAACGCGAAGTCTGTTATCGCCCCCGGTGCCGAAGCAGCAGGATGGCGAATCGAACGCGTTCCTGGGGTCGCGCTGATGCCCTATTATGCTAGTACCCCGTCACAATGGTTCTGACGGAGTACCGGAGGTCGGTAAGGCGACGACAGTCAGCTCGTCCTGTTGCCGACCGGCGCGATGCCATGGGACTGCAGCGGGGCTGGGGCAACTCGAAGGCAGAGCATTGACTGGCCTGACGGCTCATGACAGGTTGCGGCCGCTGTCTGCAAGCACGCGGGGGACGCTCTCCACGGGCAGGCACACGGCGCCGCTGTGGCATCTCGAGGGCCTTAGAGGTGACACGCTCAAGAAGCTCCTGAACTCACGGGAGACGGCCCGCGGGCACCAGCCGAGCAAAAAAGAACGCCTTTACTGCGGTGCCTGTCGCCACCCCATCACCGACGAGACGGCCGCCACCTCCGTGGGCGGCGCCCATCAGCACCAGTTCACCAATCCCCATGGCATCAGCTTCCGCATCGGCTGCTACAGCGCTGCGCCCGGTTGCCGACCCGTTGGCGAAGCCACTGACGCGCACACCTGGTTTCCCGGTTACGCGTGGCGGGTGACCCTCTGCCGCGGCTGTCAACAGCACCTGGGCTGGGAATTCCGCGACCCCGAAGCGTCGCGTTTTTTTGGTCTGATTATGGACCGCCTGGCCCGATAGCCCTGGGTGTTCTCTGCCAGCGTGCCGATACCTGCCCAGGCAGGTAAGCGCCACGAAGCGACCCGGGTAGCCTGATATCGATACAGCGACGACCGGCGACTAGAGGTAATAGGTCGTGCGCGTCATGAGCTTTGACGTGAGCGCCATCAGCCGGCGTACCGGGACAGGCAGCCGCGTCCCGCCTGCCTCCATCGCTGTCCTCGCATGGCGGTCCTCGTCCTCGCGCATCTGCGCCAGGATGGCGCGGCTCCTGGCATCGGATTCCGGCAGGCGCTGCAGATGTCCATCCAGGTGTTCCACCACCTGATGCTCCGTTTCCGCCACGAAGCCGAGACTCCAGCGGTCGCCGACCAGACCCGCCAACGCGCCGATGGCGAAAGACCCGGCATACCACACGGGGTTGAGCAGACTGGTACGGCTCTCGAGCTCCCTGAGTCGCGTCTCACACCAGTCCAGGTGATCGTTCTCCTCCGCGGACGCCCCCTCCATGCGTTTCCGGACTTCCGCCGATCGCGCCGTGAGTGCCTGTCCCTGATAGAGAGCCTGGGCGCACACTTCGCCCGTGTGGTTGACCCGCATGTAGCCGGCCGCCGCACGGCGCTGGCGTTCATCCATCTCCATGTCCGGCAGCCCGTCGGCCGGGTTGGGACGTCCGGTCACCTTCGGACGCCCGAAGACCGTGCGCACGCTCTGGTCGAAGTTGACGATAAGCCTGTCTAGGCCGCTGAGATTCCGGTTGGTCATGACTTATGCTGGAAAAAGATAGCCGCGACGCGGCAATGGTACGAGTCCCACCTGCGTGCGTAAAGCGCACTCCGGGGACGCCCGCGACACGTGCCAGACGGATGCTCGCCAACCCGCTCGTGCCCGTTTCCGGAATTCCTCAACCCGGGCTGCCGACCAGCTGCCGGCTCAGGAACCGCGCGGCGTGCAGCACCTCCGTGTCTCGGCCTCGCGCCCGCAGCGCCGCGGCCAGATGCAGGGCACAGCCGATATTGGAAGTCACCAGGCTATCCGCCCCGATCTCCGCGACCACGTCGAGGGTGTCGAACGCGAGGGCGTCAGCGGTGGCGGGATGGGTGAGCATGTTCGTGCCGGCCGCGCCGCAGCAGCGAAGCGCGGCGGGCAGCCTTACCACGTCCAGCTCCGGGATGCGGCGAAGCAGGTCGCAAACCCCGGGGGCTGGCGCCATCGCGTGGCGCAGTGTGCAGGGCTCGTGTACGGCGACGCGTGCCGGGCGAGGTGCCAGGGACACGCCACGCGGCCACGGCTCCCCGGCGAGAAAGTGGCTGATGTCCACCACCTTTTCGGCGAGGCGGCTGGCCGCCGTACGCAACGCCGGATCCGCCCGGGCAAGCCGCGGATACTCCAGCAAGGTGGCCGCGCATCCGGTCGCCGTGGTGACCACGGCTTGCACTTCATGCCGGGCAAAGGCCTCCAGGTTGGCCAGCAGGAGTCGCTGCGCCGCCTCAGGCGCTCCATCATGAACGTAGAGCGCCCCACAGCATGCCTGGGTGGGCGGAACGTGCACCTCGTATCCCCACTGGGTCAGCAGGTGGACAGCAGCACTCGCGGTCTGCTGGTCCAGATGCCGGGCGACGCAGCCCAGGAACAACGCTACCCGGCCCCGCTGAGCGCCTGCCGCCGGATAGAAGGGCTGCCGGGCCTGATGGCCGGCAAGCTGCGGCAGGTAGTCCAGGGCCCGGCCCAGGGCCGAGCGGTTGCCGGACGCCAGCCGCGCCGGCATCCGCCCGGCCAGGGCGTTTCGAAGCGCGGCGACAGAACGAACGCCGAAGGCGGTCATCTGCTCATGCCTGACCACACCCTCCACAGCGGTCCAACGGAGCAGGCGGTGAAACAGGTGCGGCGGGCGGCGAACGGCCATTTCCGCCCTGGCGGCGTCTATCAGCCGGGCGTAGGGCACTGCGGAAGGACAGGCGGTCTCGCAGGCCCTGCACACCAGGCATCCACTCAGGTGCGCCTGAACCCGGGCGGTGGGCGACAGCCTGCCGGCCGCCAGGCCCTGGGCCAGGGCGATGCGTCCGCGGGGCGAATCACCCTCGTCCTGACTCTTGAGATAGGTCGGACAGTGGGCCAGACACAGACCGCACTTAACGCACAGGTCGGCGTCTTTCAGGATTTGCTGCGCGCGTTCAGCAGATGAGTGTGTGCGAGTATCATTGTGAATGTCGGTTTCGCGCGCCATGCGCCCCTATCCTACAACCTGGTCCCTGCCACAACCATGAACGAGCCGTACTACCGCTATCACCTGTTCTTCTGCACCAACCAGCGCGAAGAGGGGTCGGAATGCTGTCAGAACTTCGACTCTCAGGCCATGCGCGATTACGCCAAGAAACGCTCCAAAGAGCTCGGCATTGCCGGACCCGGCGGGACGCGAGTCAATACGGCAGGCTGTCTGGACCGCTGCAGTGAAGGCCCCGTATGCGTCGTCTATCCGGAGGGGGTGTGGTACACCTGGGTGGACCGGGAAGACGTGGACGAGATAATCGAAGAGCACCTGCAACACGGCCGCATAGTCGACCGCCTCCGAATTTGACGCCCTCCTGAAACGGACCTTGTGGACCGGCTGGCTCGATAGCCGTTGACAGGCCAATAAGAATATTCGACAATACTTATGGATTCGCGGCGTCCTGCTGCGGATCCACTCCTCCATCCATCCTCCTTTGGTGGTTTGGCGCGGCTTTCGCCGCGCCATTTTTTTGGGTAGACACCAGTGCCGGGCATCGTCGAACCGGCGCGCAGCGGGCTACTCGCCCGGGACGAGGCTAGCCCCGCCCTGAGCGGGCTCAGCGAAACGGAAACAGCGCGTTGACAGGCATGCAAGCGGCCGTTATCCTTCGCGGTCTTTGTCGGCGGGCTGCATCGCGACCTTATCTGCAGCAGGGGACTTGGATGAAGACTTTTAGCGCGAAACCCGAAAGCGTCGAACGCGGCTGGTTTGTCGTGGACGCGACGGACAAAGTGCTGGGTCGACTGGCCAGCGAGATCGCCCTGCGGCTCAGGGGCAAGCACAAGCCCGAGTACACCCCGCACGT
>JASJBY010000104.1 GCA_030066245.1 Gammaproteobacteria bacterium | reverse complement strand
CGCGTGGCGCACCGCGTCCCCACCTGACGCATGACCGGCTGTCCGGTAGCGTATGAAACAGATGGTGACGCGGCCGACCGGGCTTCTGGACCTACTCGGAGCTGACCCTCCCCGTCTCCATCATATCTTCCATGCCTTGGCTGACGTAACGGCCTGAACTGGAGACACCCCCATTCACACAGGGCTCGTAAGCAAGGTCTGCGAGCTCTGATTGCTCCCGATAACTGTTCGCCAGGTCCTCGGCGGCCTGCGTCGGGTAGATGCCGCCGGCGGACACGCCGCCGTTGATACAAGGCTCCAGGTCGAGCCCTGAGGTCTGGTCCGCCTGGACGGCGGTGAACCAAAATGCGATGACAGACACAGTGATGAGCTTTCCCATTGTCCTTCTCCTGAAAGTTCGTTTACAAAATGCTCGGACGGTCGGCGTCACACAGGTTGGCCTGGGCGCGCGTCATCCTAACGCTGAATAACCATACCGGTTGAGCGGCCTTGTGGCTGTCAACTCTTCAACGGCGGTTGTGTGAAGAAATCACCCGCGTGTAGGTCACAACGGGTCAATGGTCCGAAGCACTGGTCGGCGGCGAGAGGTGGGCGAGGCGACGAGCCCGCGATCTGCGGTGTCTTCTGGCCGGCGCGCTGGGAAAAGGCACCAATTACCGAGTGGGATCGCAGAGTAATGATTGACGGCGTTTTGCCGCCCCCAGTCGTCGCCAACAATAATTCCGCGGTGTTTCAGTCCGATGACCGGAAGCAGTATCTTACAAAATCGCCCGAGGGCAGCTTTGCGGCCACCTCATCTTGCCGCGCAGCTTGACCGCCCGGACGGCAAGCGAACGCCTCAGATGCAGCGTAAGCCACCTTTCATCTCTGCGACCGCTTAGGGCGGTGACGGCCATGAGGAGCCATTCCCCGCCCTGCCATCGGACCGCAGAATCGTCTCTAAAGCCGACATTGTGAGAGCATAAAGAACCCCGCCAAAGCGGGGTTCATAGTCCCGGTTTCCTAGTTCTCGTCGAGACACTCGCGGTGATCCCGTCCGTAATGCAGTTCCGTGCTACTTCAACTCCACGATCTGTATGACGCAAACTTTACCCCCGATGTTCTTAGCCTTGTGTGCTTTCTCGGGCTTGCCCGTACGAGCTTTGGCCGTACCGGCCTTCGGATTCACGTCTCTATAGGTACCGTCGGGTTTGCTCAGACGAAGCTTGCAGTCTGTCGCAAAAAGTGAAACCCGATCGGCCGGATGGGAGTGGAAACTATCCTCCTGTCCAGGTTGCCAAGTTGCCTCTATAACCCTCCATTGGTCGTTTTCAGCTAGGATTCTGTAGACTTCCGGTGAGACTTCCGGAGCCGACGGCGCATTTTCGGCTGCGGAGGCGACTGTGCCAAAGACTATCGACAGCGCCAGGATAGATGTGCTGATGGTAAGGTTTCTGAAGGTCATGCTATTTTCCTCCTGCTTCTATCGAACTCTGACTCCAACCCCCGCGGACTTGCCCCGGAAACGATGGCTGCCTCACCGGGAAGTACACACTGTCGGGCGATGGATCTGCTTAAAGGAGTTTCGCTCGTTCCCTAGGCGAGACAGTCTCCACGGCAGAGCACTTCCATCCCCCGAACTTGAGTCACTTCTCTCGATGTACAGTGTCCTGTGACAGAACACCGCGACCGACACGCCATGCTCCGCCGGTCCTGGCAGGGCGTTTCGGATGTCTAGCATTTGGGCTCAAGCCGCTCTCGGCCTAGTCGCAGTCGTCATCGACCTCGACCTCGCCATCGGGTAGGGTCTCGCGCGTGCGAACAAACATCATGCTCTCGATGCGGCCGAATTGCGTGTCCAGGGCATGGTCCACTACGCTGTGCTCGAGACCGTCGTATATGGTGATGCGACCCTGCGCCTCGGCGAGACGAACCGCCTCGCTTGGATTGAGCAAGACGTTCTCGTCGTAGCTGCCAGGGGCAGCATCCGTGGCCAGAGTCTGACCGGTATATAAGCTCAGAGCGAGGGCGAGAACGGCTGACGACCGCGTTTTGTGAGCCAATGAGTGCGTTTGAAGGCGCTTGTTCTGAGTTTGCGTTTTCATCGTGCTGTCTCCCTTTCCGTTATCCGACTAATGAGGTCCGCGACGAGTCTGGTCCAGGATGCGAGCGGCCACTTTTCTCAGTGGGCTGTGGCGAGCTTCGTGTTTTCTCGGGTACCTGGGCGAAGGTATAGTGGGCACGACGGGGAAGCGCCTGACCAAACCGTAATGAGCGTCAAATGGTTTCCTAACGAAAAAATAACACTCTATATAACAATGGCTTATCGTCTCTGAGGAGCTTGGGTGGTGCACGAGGAGAGCGGGGTGGCAGCGGCACCGAGGGAGGGGAACTGTCTCGTGATTGCCGGTTGGCACCTGCACGAGAACCGCCACCTGCTTGAGCGGGACGGCGATTCCGTGAAGCTGGAGCCGAAGACGACGCAGCTACTGGCCTATCTGGCCAGGCGTGCCGGTGAACCTCTCAGCCGGCGGAAACTTCTGGACGAGGTCTGGCCCGGCGTCATCGTCAGCGATGAGGCGCTGTCGAACGCGATCAACAAAATCCGAAGAGCCTTTAACGACGACAGACAGAACCCCGCGGTCATTGAGACCATCCCCAAGATGGGTTACCGGTTGATTGCGCCGGTGAGCTACGAGCCCGCTGGCGCCGATGCCGGGCAACCCGAGGCCGCGCCAATCCCGCCCGAGACGACCTCGTCGGGCCACACCGACGGCGAGCCTCGCCGCACCCCCTTCTCGCGCCGCACTCTATGGCTAGGAGCTGCGCTCCTCTTCGCCGTTGCGCTGGCCGTCGGCGTGATATGGCAGGTACAAGGCCCGGAGCCCCAGGTTGCGCGGCAGGGGGCACCCGGGGCCGGTGAGCCCGGCAGAGCCCCCTCCATCGTCGTGCTGCCATTCGAGAATCTGGGCGACAACCTTCAACAGCAGGCATTTGCCGACGGCATCACCGAGGACATCATCACCGACCTGTCCAGCCTTTCGGACATGCTGGTGATTGCAAGCAACACGGCGTTTACGTTCAAGGGCAGACAGGTGACCGCGCAGGAAGTGGCTGGCGAGCTGAACGTTGATTTCGTTCTGGAAGGCAGTATCCGACGCCACGGGGATTCCGTGCGCGTCAACGCCCAGCTCGTTGACGCCCGGACGGGCTTCCAGAAATGGGCCAGGCGGTATGACCGGCCCCTGAACGAGGTGTTTGCTGTGCAGGACGAGGTGACCAGCAGCATCGTCGAGGCCTTGCTGGTCAAGCTGAGTCCAGAAGAGCAGGAACGACTGAGCACACGGCCCACCAACAACCTGGCGGCCTATGACGAGTTTCTGGAGGGACAGAGGCTGGCGCGGATGAACACGAGAGAATCCAATGTTCAGGCGCAGGCGGCCTTTCGAAGGGCGATAGCATTGGATCGTGGTTACAGACGTGCCTACGGTGCTCTGGCACATTCGCTCGCCTTCGGCTTCAGGCGGGGCTGGACGGATGCGCCCATGCAGAGCATCGACCGGGCCTTAGAGCTCGCCCGAAAGGCCGTGGAGTTGGACGATTCCATTCCCCAGACCTTCTGGGCCCTTGGCTATGTCCATCTGATGCGGAAGGAGCATGACGAAGCTGAAAAGGCCGCATCAATCGCCATAACGATTGCCCCGAACTACGCCGACGGCTACGGGCTGCTGGCACTCATCAGGAATAACCTCGGGGAATCAGAATCAGCCATCGATCTCATCAAAAAGGGCATGAAACTCAACCCTTACTACACCTGGGACTACCCCTACAACCTCGGGCGGGCTTACTACATGCTCGGGCGCATCGACGAGGCGATCACAACTCTGGAGGCGGCAAAGCAGCGGAATGAGAACGCCGTTCCTGTTCGGCTTCACCTCGCCGCCAGTTACGTGAGAGCCGGCCGGCAAGATGATGCCGAATGGGAGGTGGAGGAGGTTCAAGTGATAAGCCCCACTGAAACCTTGTCCCATATGAGAGATGCTCACCCGCTCAAAGACCAAGAACTGTTGCTGATGCTCGTAGAGGACCTTCGCAAGGCTGGATTGCCTGAGTAGTGTGGCTAGTCGAGCAACCGTCTCCCGGCATTAGCCTAGCCGTTTCGATGAGGCCAGGTGACAGAACGGGTCAAAGGAGTCAGGGAGAAGCCGCCTCACACGCCAACAGCGCATTCGAGTGTTTGCGCCAGGACAAGGCTTCCAGCCAAATCGGCGCCACTGAGGGACTGCTCATCGCCCCAAAGTAGGCGTACAGAGAAGGAGGCGCAACAGACCTGGTTGGGTCGGGTCTTGCTTGTTCCTGTCCGACCCTGAATGACTGCAAACAGTAGAGGGTGTGTGAAAACACCACTGCCAACTGACGGCGAGAGTCGCCACCAGAATGCGGTGTGACGGGCCACTGACTGGCTTTGTCGCCGATATCACCATGCCGGCAAGAATTCGGGTTTCAGTGAAAATTTGCCAGGCTTACAGGCGATCGTAGGCGGCCATTTTTTTGTTTTCACACACCCTCAGTATGGAGCCGTCGTCCAGGCATGGCACGCAGACCTGCTGTTCCACACCCCCTTCCTCTCAGTCACGACATCATTCCTGAGTAGTTCACTCGGATGACTGGACGCGACCCAAAGCGCTCGTACACTTATCCCGAATAAAGCGTGTCAGTGGTTTTTCAACGGTTCTATGGTTCTTGCTGCTCCGCGGTGTCGCTGGGTTGTTACATTTGAGTGGATTCGCTATGTTTCGTCGGTGAATCGCATTACAGTAGAAACCATGAAGCAGGGCACGAAATCTTGCGCTCTGCCGCTGTGGGCCAGGGTGCTGCTCACGATGCTGTTGATGGCAGCTGGACCTTGGTCGGCGACGGCCGATGAGATTCCTTACGCTTCCAATCTACCACCTGGCGCCCGGCCGGTGGAGGTTAAGGCCGGGTTTGTTCTGACCGATATCAACGCCATCGACGAGCAGCACGAAACCTTCGAGATTAAGGGTATTCTTTATCTGCAATGGCACGACCAACGGCAGGCCTTCGACTCTGTCGCGGCAGGTGTTGGCGAGAAGCTCTACCAGGGGACTTATCAATATCTGGAGGCGTACAATGGCTGGTGGCCGCAGCTGGTGTTGGACAACGCGGTCGGGATGCCCCAGCTTCAGGGGGTGGCGTTACGCGTTGCCCCGGACGGCACGATGCGGTTCTGGCAGGAGGTCAGCGCAGTGGTGAAGAGCCGGATGAATCTGCGCCAGTATCCGTTCGACCAGCAGGAACTGCAGGCGATATTCGCACCCCTAGTCTTTCATACGAACGAAGTCAAACTGGTAACGGGACCTGACATGGTCGATGTGCCAGACCACTCGGTACGGGTTTCCGGCTGGGAACTGCTGAACGTCCGTGTTAACGTCCGCACCGATGTCGACAGGAAGACCGCGCGGGAATATTCCGAGTTCATTTTGACACTGGAGATGAACCGGCTCCCCGCCTCCACCATCTGGTTCATCATGGTGCCCATGACGATGATCGTTATGCTCAGCACAGTGGTGTTCTGGATGGACCGTGAGTCGTTGGGTAACCGCATGGATATTTCGTTCATCGGGCTGCTCACCATCGTTGCGTACCAGGCACTCGCAGTGCAGGGTCTGCCGCAGATTTCGTACTTCATCCTGATTGACGGCTTCATCTATACGGCATACCTCACCATGGCGGTCACTATCGTATCGAACGTCGTTGTGGACCGCCTGAACCGCAGGGGCGCGTCTGCCACCGCGGACCGCTTTGACCAAACTGCCCGTTGGGCTTTTCCGGCAGGTTTCTTCGTTCTAAACCTGATATCGGCACTGTACTTCTATTACCTGTAGCCGCAGTATTTGCTGAATGAATCACTCATCAACTTGGGAAGCAAGTCCCCATCTTTCTTGAACTTGTAATTGGCTCTGACGCCCGTCCGCCGAATTGGCTTACTCAGAGCCTCGCTCGCACGGTCGCAGCGGAGCTAGCCGGCCGCCTTCCGGAACCACGACGCCGTCCTCAATACCACCCCGTTATGGATCGCTTTGCCGGGGGGTGCTCAGAATTTGTCCGGTTGTGGATAGGTTTCTTAAACACCTGACTCGTGCCGAATGATGGGCGCTTACCTAGGGCAGGTGTCTAAGAAACCTATCCGAATAGCGACAATAGGCACTCTCACTTGCTTCTCAGGTTTAGCAACGCCCAACAGGTGTCTCTCGGACTGCCGGGCTAACCTGCGGTTTTTCTCTGGGAATGGGCGCTCCCAAGGTTCCTGTTGGAAGCGCCCCGTTGAAAGTACTGCCGACTGCGGAACTCAGAGGACCCTAGAACAACGTACAGGATCTGACCGAAATCCCCTGTAGCTACATCTCCCTGCACTGGCCCTTGCTGTCTCCGAAGGGGACGAGGTTCCCGGCCACTGATGGAGCTGCATCGTTGCCCTTGCACTTAAGGTCGCCAAAGATCTCGTTGCTGCCAATCACGAGAGCGAGTGCTGAGTTATCGAACGCCTGTACGTCTCCGAAGACGGTATTCTCTGTAATACTCACAACACCTCCGACGGCATCTGTCACTCGTATATCGCCAGCAACGGACACGCTGTTGATGCTACAAGCAATACCACCTGACCCACCGATAGAGCCTTTGCACTGGACATCTCCGGCGACCATGCCGCCTGAGACAAATACTGACGAGCCTGGTTTGCCCCTTACGCTTCCGCCGATCGTTGTAGTGCTTGTGATTTCCAGCTCCGAGCCAGCTTCAGCTTCGACATTGCCCTCAACGGTCGCTCCATCAAAAACACATCTGCCGTCCGGGACGGCGATGACGTTGCCAAAAGGTCCTTCGCCAATATCGGAATCGCAGATGACGGTGGCGATGTTGTCGTCATCGTCGTCTTGATCGTCATCTTTATCGTCATCGTCGGTAGCCCAAACACCTGTCGGTACTGCCATGGCGAGCATAGCGGCCAAGAATGCCATGCTTAGTAGCTTTCCCGTAAGTAGCTTTCCCATCGTCGTTCTCCCCCTCAGGTCGAAAATTGGCACCGCGCGGCCCACTTGAGCTGATTTCCCCCGCTTGTGTCGGACGTCGCTCTATCCATTGTCCTAAACCAAGGTAGTAGGGGCCGCAGACCTCTGCCGCAACCAGCGTACAAAAATAAGAAGGATGAACCACCTTTTCGTTACGCAGCACTGCTTTCTCGCGTCCGTCAGCGCCTATCGTCGGCCGTCGCTCAGACGCGCCGAATGGCCTCTGAGTGACGTCCCGGCACCTGAAATCACCCCGACGACGGGTTCGCGGGCGTGGTTTTCCCCTTGGAACCCTTTAGCCAGCCGCCACCGTTGCCGCGCCCCTGGCGTCGCAGCCTAGCACCTCATCGTTGGGAAATCCGGTCAGTCGAATAGCCACGTCTGGGGCGTCGCACGGCATGGCGGCCGCCGGGTAGCTTCTGGCTCGGCGCCTTTCGCATCGAGGTGGGTGAGGATCTTCTGGGTCCCCCAGCCGATTCATGTTACACGCGATGACCCTTGCCGCCGCGTATCCCCAGAGTGCCCGTCCGCTTTGCAATAGCCACCTGCCAATCAGCGTCCCTACTCTGACCGGCAGCAATGGGTCGTCAGCGCTCATTTCCCGTCGGCGCCGTCGCCCGACGGAAGCGCAGCGAGCCGCCGCGGCGCTCGGCATGCACCACACCCAGGCGCAGCACACACGATGGAGTCTGCGTCGACGATTGCCGCAACGCGGCTCAGTATTCTCCCGGGAGTAGATCAACTTGGGGAGCGCGCCGGCGATCGTCCGCGCGTTGTTCGAAGCAACAGAAAATCTTCTCAGCAAGCCGGACGGCCTGTGCCGGAAAAGTAATGCCGTGATGATTCGGCTTCTGCGGCGCCGGCTGGAGCCTGCGCGGGAACCGGATTGCTCAAGTCCTGCCCTCCGATATCAGCATGGTTGTCGGGCCATCGTCGGCCGGCAAGTCGGCCATCGGCAGCTCGACTCGCACCGTCGTTCCCCGCTCAGCGGATGAATCGAACAGGATGCGGCCGCGATGGTCGGCGATTATCCGGTCGGCAATGGAAAGTCCAAGTCCGGTGCCGGTGCCCTTGGTAGTGTAGAACGGCTCTGTGAGACGCGACAGGTGTTCTTTCTCAATGGGCTTGCCCCAATTGTGAATAGATAGCTTGACCCAGTTCGGTTGCTGGTAGGTGCAAACGGATACGTTCACCACATCCGTCTTACCAGAGGCCTCGCACGCGTTGCACAGTAGGTTGAGCAACGCTTGATGTAACTTGTCTCTGTCACCACGGATCGATGGCACCGGCGAAGACTGTAGTCGGATTTCGCAGTCAATGGATGAGCGCATTCTCGACGCTACCTCGATGGCGGTTATTGCGAGGTCACAAAGGTCCAGCTCCCTTATCTCCAGATGGTGAGGTTTTGCGTATAGCAGGATTCCACACAACAGCCTTTCCACCCAATGCTTTCGTCCGCCGCCAATTCAAGGCGCTTCTCCACGCTTGCGGGCACCGATAGCCCTCGCATGTAATCCAGCGTCATGGACAAAGTACTCAGTGGACTACGGATCTCGTGCACAATGCCCGCCGCGAATTCTCCGATTACGGCAAGTTTCTCCTTCTCTCTCATTTTGTTACGCGCCCTTTCCAGTTCCTGCGTGTCTGCGGCAACGCGTTTCTCCAAGCCCTTGTTGGCCGCCTCATTGCCTCTTCCAGGCGCGTTCGACTGTCGTTCAGCTCGGCCTCTGCCAATGCCCGTGCGGTCGTGTCCTTCTGAACGGCAACGAAATGTGTAAGCTCGCCCGAGTTGTCATGTACTGGTGACATGCTGAGCTCATTCCAAAACATGGAGCCATCTTTGCGATAATTTCGAAGGGTCACGATACATGGCTTCCCCTTGCGCAGGGCTTCCCTGAGGATATCGAGCTCTGCCTGCCGCGAATCTCTGCCCTGCAGAAAACCGCAGTTTTTATTCAGCGCCTCGGCCGCGCGATATCCGGTAAGGCGCTCGAATCCAGGATTGACAAAAATAATGGGATTGTCTTCCCTTTTCGCATCCGCACGCAGAGGGTTGAGCCTAGTTGCGCTTCTTCACTATCCGGTCCTGACGGTTGACGGTCCAGTCGTAGGGAATGAACTCGACCCGGTAGTCTTCGGGGATGTCCGGCTCCACGTAGCGGTTCGCGTAGGCGACCAATGACGGCGCCCTGTCCGTGAAGTCCTCGGTGTAGAATTTCATGATCTCGGACAGGCGTACACGCCGCTCCCCAGCATCCACCTGCAGATTACGCGACTCGTTGAAGAAACGCCGGGTCTCGCGTTCCAGCTGTGTGTCCAGCAGGTCGGCCTGGAACGGTTTCCGGGGCAGTCTCGGGCATGCCACGACCATACAGTTCAGCGCGAAGTGGATGCGCTCCTCTCCCAGCGGCCGGATGATCTTATTCTCATAGGCATAGAGCGAAAGCTCACGCCCGCCCACGGTGACCCGGCGCAGCACGAAGAAAGAAAGCTTGCCCGTGCCCGCCAGGGAATCCGGCACACCGGCTTCCACGACATTGAACATTGCCAGAGCGTTGTATGCGTTGATGTGATAAGCCAGCTCGCTGGCTCGGTCGGGAAACAAGGAAGGCTGGGACCAGGGGCTGACGCGGGCCAGATAGCTCACATAGATGTGCAGATCAGCCGGAGCCTCGGCTAGGGCCTGAAAGTTCACCCGCCCCAGGGAGTCCACATGCTGGTCCAACACCCGAGCCCAGGTCTCCGCAGCCGCTTCCGGCTCCACTGCCGGCGCTTCCGGGACTCGCACGGTAGTCGCGCAGCCTGCGACCAGCGCCAGGGAGAGTATCAGGGCGGCGAACCTCATCGGCCCCCCTCCTCTGCAAGACTGCTGGATGGAGCCGAAGCGGCCCCTCGTCTCCGCACCAGAACCCGTTTCCGTGACCGTCCCCGCAGCCGCTTCAGAGGATGGTCATCAGGCGCTATGACCGGTGGCCTTTCCTCAGTCGTTGACGTCACCCCGGTGAGAGGATGCCAGTAGGCTTGTCCACTGTTGGTGCGAAGCGGTATCGGAGTCAGTATATGGCGGTCCCTCTGAGCGTTGTGGAGGCACATGGACAAGGGGCCGTCTGCGGTCATGACCTTGAACACGCAGGCAGCGATGCGTTCGGGGTCGAGTTCACAGGCACCCATGAAGTTGTGCACGACGAAAGAGAGGCTGTCGATGTGCCCGCGGGCCGCCACCAAATCGCGCCTCGCGCGCCACAGCTTGCGGGTCAACCAGGACCAACACCCGAACCAGTAGCTCGGATGCACCAGCAGCCTGCGAAGAAAAGCGACGCTCGCCCGGCCGGGCCTGCCCCGATCCAGGACCAGGTCAGCCGTCGCAGGCTGCATTCGGGCGATGAAGGCCGCGTCGTCGAAGACATCGTAGACGTTGCCGTTTATTACCATGCCGAGTCCGTAGCGGCTACACGACGGGTGGCCGATGCGAGACGCGTCGAAGTTGAGGCAGACGCCGGCCCCGGCGCGAAGACTCCGTGTGACAGACTCGAGCGTCACTGCCTGCGCCCGTTCTCGCAGAAGGCCTCGCCCGGTATCGGCCTGAAGCTGAAACGCAGCGGTTCTAACCACGTCGGCATTGCGGACGAAGAACGCAGCCACCTGCGGAATCTCGTGCAGATTGCCCCCGTGCACCGTCGTGTTGAACATCACCGAGACAGGCAGCCCCCTCGCCAGCTCGATGTATTCCTGGCGCAGCACGTTGAGTGCGGCCTCCGAGTCGTACCCCTTCAGTGAGAGCGTCGTATCCACGTGGAAGACCACATCGCACAAGCCAGCTTCTGCGAGCGCCGACAGCAGCTCCCGCGAGAGCCGTCTTCCGTTGGTCATCAGTGTGGGGCGCATGCCCAATGCGCGCACGTGCGCCACGATGGCCAGCAGCTCCTCGCGCCGGCGCAGGGTAGGCTCACCGCCGGTTATCTGTACGTCCGTGTGGTTGCCGTAATAGGCGTGGATGCGCTCGGCGCGCCGCAGCACCTCCGGCAGCGGCAAATCGCGCACCGCCTCCGAATGCTCCGAGAGATAGCAGATACTGCAATCCAGATTGCAGCGTTGAGTAATCTCCAGGGCGACACAGCCGATGGACCAGCGCATGCCCATTTGCTGGTTGGCGCCCCAAAG
>JASJBY010000103.1 GCA_030066245.1 Gammaproteobacteria bacterium | reverse complement strand
GGTGATGCCGGGGGACAACGTGAAGATGACGGTGAGCCTGATAGCGCCGATTGCGATGGAAGAGGGGCTGAGATTTGCGGTGCGAGAAGGTGGCCGAACGGTAGGCGCCGGCGTCGTCGCCAAGATCATCGAGTGACTCCCATGGCGAACCAGAGAATACGCATTCGGCTAAAGGCCTTTGACCATCGGCTCATCGACCAGTCGGCACTGGAAATAGTGGAGACGGCGCGGCGTACCGGAGCCCACGTCCTGGGGCCTATACCACTGCCTACCCGCAAAGAGCGCTTCACCCTGCTGGTGTCGCCTCACAAGGACAAAGATGCCCGGGACCAGTACGAGATACGTACCCACAAGCGTCTGTTGGACATCGTCGATCCCACGGACAAGACCGTGGACGCGCTCATGAAGCTGGACCTGGCGGCTGGCGTGGATGTGCAGATCAAGTTGAACTGAGATTTGGCGGCCGCTTCTCCGGTGTCGGCGATGCGCTGACGCCAGCGCGGCGACCGCTGAGAGCTGAAGGCTTAGAACAAATGGCAATCGGACTCATCGGCCGCAAGGCCGGCATGACGCGGATTTTCACACAGGACGGGACTTCATTGCCCGTGACTGTCGTCGAGGTGGACCCGAACCGCGTTGCCCAGGTAAAGGAGCCGGACCGGGACGGGTACCGGGCCTTGCAGGTGACCACCGGCGCACGCCGCGCCAATAGAGTCACTAAGCCGTTAGCGGGGCATTTCGCCAAGGCCGGCGTGGAAGCGGGCCAGGGGCTCTGGGAGTTTCGCCTCAGCGTGGGCGAGGCGGAAGACATTCAGGTTGGCCACGAGATCAAGGTCGACATCTTTCAGGCCGGGCAGAAGGTGGACGTTACCGGGACCAGTCGCGGAAAGGGCTATGCGGGCACGGTCAAGCGCCACAACTTCCGGACCCAGGACGCCACCCACGGCAACTCCCTTTCCCACCGGGCAGCGGGGTCGATCGGTCAGAACCAGACGCCCGGTCGCGTCTTCAAGGGCAAACGGATGTCGGGACAGATGGGTAATGTGCGCAGCACGGTGCAGAATCTGGAGGTGGTGCGCGTGGATGGCGAGCGGAATCTGCTGTTGATTAAGGGCGCTGTCCCGGGCGCGCCAGGCGGCAGTCTCATCGTACGACCTTCGGTCAAGGCCTAGGGGAGGGACGACGATGGAACTGGCACTGACAAATTCCAGCGGCTCTGCCGGGAGCGTCGAAGTGTCCGACGCGGCTTTCGGAGTCGTCTTCAACGAGTCCCTGATTCATCAGGTCGTTACGGCCTATCTGGCCGGCGCACGCGCGGGCACCCGGGCTCAAAAGAATCGCGCGGCGGTACGTGGTGGCGGCGCGAAACCCTACCGCCAGAAAGGCACCGGCCGGGCCCGAGCCGGCACCATTCGCAGTCCCCTGTGGCGAGGCGGAGGTCGGGCTTTTCCAGCCAGTCCCCAGAGACACGAGCAGAAGGTGAATCGGAAGATGTATCGGGCGGCATTGCGGTCGATCTTTTCCGAACTCGCTCGCCAGGAGCGGTTGGTGGTGATGGAGAGCTTCTCGGTCGACGCGCCCAAAACTCGGGGGCTGGAAAGTCAACTCAAAGCCCTGGACTTAACGGATGTACTCATCGTCGTGGAGCAGCCGGAGGACAACCTTTCGCTGGCGGCGCGCAACCTCCATCGGGTGGACGTGCAGGCGGGCGCTGCGGTTGATCCGGTGAGTCTGCTCCGGCATGAGAAGGTTCTGGTGACAGTGCCGGCACTCAAGCAGATCGAGGAGCGGCTGTCATGAATCGGGAGCGCCTGATGACCATCCTGCTGTCTCCGCATGTGTCCGAGAAGAGCACGCTGGCTGCCGACAAACATCGGCAGTTCGTGTTCCGGGTGCGCAGCGATGCCAGCAAACCCGAGATCAAGCGGGCCGTCGAGCAAATGTTCAAGGTCGAGGTGCAAAACGTTCAGGCGTTGAATGTGAAGGGAAAGCGCAAGACATTCGGCCGAATTCGCGGACACCGGCCAGGCTGGAAGAAGGCCTATGTCACTTTGAAGCCCGGCCACGACATTGACTTTCTGTCCGGCGAGTAAACAACAGAGGACCTGAATCATGCCCATCGTAAAGGCAAAGCCCACATCGCCGGGACGCCGCTTTGCGGAAAAGGTGGCGAACCAGGACCTGCACCAGGGCGAACCCTACCGACCCCTGCTTGCCAAGAAGACCAGGAGCGGTGGGCGCGGCAATACGGGGCGAACCACGGTCCGGCATCGGGGCGGCGGCCATAAGCAACGGTACCGCATCGTGGACTTCAAACGCGACAAGGACGGTATTCCCGCCCGCGTCGAGCGAATTGAATATGATCCCAACCGCAGCGCGCACCTGGCGCTGGTGTTATACCAGGACGGTGAACGGCGTTACATACTGGCGCCGAAAGGTGTATCGGCGGGCGGCGCGATCGTTTCCGGATCCGATGCCCCGATCAAGGCGGGCAATTGCTTGCCGCTCAGGAACATTCCGGTGGGCACGACGGTGCATGCCGTGGAGCTGAAGCCAGGCAAGGGCGCGCAGATCGCCCGCACGGCGGGCGCGACGGTTCAGGTGCTGGCGCGGGAGGGCGCCTACGCTACCCTGCGCCTGCGCTCCGGCGAGATGCGCAAGGTGCCCGTCGAGTGCCGCGCCACCATCGGCGAGGTCGGCAACGCCGAGCACGGGCTGCGTTCACTGGGCAAGGCCGGCGCCAAGCGCTGGCGAGGGCTGCGGCCCACCGTGCGTGGCGTGGCCATGAACCCGGTTGATCACCCCCACGGCGGCGGCGAAGGGCGTACTTCCGGCGGGCGTCACCCCGTGAGCCCTTGGGGTGTGCCCACGAAGGGTCACAAGACGCGGAGTAACAAACGCACGGACAAGCTCATCGTGCGCCGAGGCAAGAAACGTTAAGCGAAGAGAGGACTGTTACGGTGCCACGTTCCGTCAAGAAAGGGCCGTTCATCGACCACCATCTGGCCAAGAAGGTGGATGAAGCGCGTGCAATCAACAGCAAACGTCCCATCAAGACGTGGTCGCGGCGTTCCATGGTACTCCCGGACATGGTCGGTTTGACCATCGCGATTCATAACGGACGCCAGCACGTGCCCGTTCTCATTACCGAGAATATGGTCGGACACAAACTGGGCGAGTTCGCCGCTACGCGGACTTTCCGCGGACACGCGGCCGACCGCAAGGCCAAGAAGCGATAGGTGGAGCTACCCATGGAAGTAGCAGCAACGCTCAAGTACACACGCCTGTCGGCGCAGAAGGCGCGACTGGTCCTGGATCAGATCCGCGGGCTGCCCGTGGACAAGGCGCTGGATCTGCTGACTTTCAGCAATAAAAAGGCGGCGCGCACCGTGCGCAAGGTCTTGGAATCCGCCATCGCCAATGCGGAGCATAACGACGGTGCCGATGTGGATGAGCTGAAGGTTGCCGGTGCGTGGGCGAACGAGGGTCCCGTGATGAAGCGGATCCGCGCGCGCGCCAAGGGGCGGGCAGCCCGGATACTGAAACCGACCAGTCACATCACCGTAACGGTGTCTGACAACTAGCAAAGAGGCCATCATGGGTCAGAAGGTACATCCCACTGGAATCCGGCTTGGTATCGTCAAGGGGTGGACATCCAAGTGGTACGCGGATGGGCAGGACTACGCCGAGAATCTGAACACGGATCTCAGAGTGCGGGACTTTCTTAAGAGAAAGCTGTCGAACGCGTCCGTAAGTCGAATTCAAATAGACCGCCCGGCGCGCAATGCGCGCATTGTCATCCACACGGCACGCCCAGGCATGGTGATTGGCAAGAAGGGTGAGGATATCGAGGCGCTCGGCAAGGAGGTCTCGGCAATGATGAGCATTCCCGTACACCTGGCCATTGAGGAAATACGCAAGCCCGAGCTCGACGCCACGCTGGTCGCCGAGAGCGTGGCCCAGCAGTTGGAGCGTCGTATCATGTTCCGACGGGCCATGAAGCGAGCGGTGGCGAATGCGATTCGCCTGGGCGCCCAGGGGATCCGAATCAACGTGGCCGGGCGCCTGAACGGCGCCGAGATTGCGCGCTCGGAATGGTACCGGGAAGGTCGCGTGCCGCTGCACACCCTGCGTGCCGACATCGACTACGGCTTGGCCGAAGCACGCACGACCTACGGCGTGCTGGGGGTGAAGGTCTGGATCTTCAAAGGCGAGGTGCTGCCGGAGGCGGAGGAGCCCGCCGAGGCTTCGGCCCCTGATCGGGCAGCGGCCGGCTAACGGGGGGTTGGATCATGCTGCAGCCGAACAAGACGAAGTTTCGCAAGCAACAGAAGGGCCGAAACCGGGGCCTGGCGACGCGAGGCAACAAGGTGAGCTTTGGCGAATACGGGCTGAAGGCCGTAGGGCGGGGCCGCCTCACGGCCAGGCAGATCGAGGCGGCGCGGCGCGCCATGACCCGGCATATCAAGCGCGGCGGGAAGATTTGGATTCGAATCTTTCCGGATAAGCCGATCAGCAAGAAGCCCTTGGAAGTGCGCCAGGGTAAGGGCAAGGGGAACGTGGAGTACTGGGTGGCGCAGATACAGCCCGGTCGCATGCTCTACGAGATGGAAGGCGTGGACGAGGTGATAGCCCGCGAGGCCTTCAGGCTGGCGGCATCCAAGCTTCCCATCGCGACCGCGTTTGTGACGCGCACGGTGGTGTGATGAAACCTAGAGAACTCCGAGAAATGAGTGTGGACGAACTGCGTCAGGAACTGCACGAGCGGCTGCGTGAGCAGTTCAACCTGCGGATGCAGCAGGGCAGCGGCCAGTTGAGCCGTCCGCATCAGATGAAGACCGTGCGCCGCGCCGTAGCGCGCATTCGCACCATTATGAACGAGAAGCAGCGCGTAGGCGGTGGTTCATGAGCGAAGAAACCAGGATTCGAACCCTTACCGGGCGCGTCATCAGCGACAAGATGGACAAGACCGTCACCGTGCTGGTTGAGCGCAAAGTCAGGCATCCGTTGTACAAGAAGTACGTTCGCCGCTCCACCAAGGTGCACGTTCATGACGAGAACAACGAGTGCCGCAAGGGGGACGTGGTTGACATAGAAGAGTGTCGGCCGTTGTCCAAGAGCAAGGCGTGGCGTCTCCACAAAGTGGTGACCAGGGCAGAGTAGAGCGTTAGGTGCCGTGTGGTGGCCTTCACTCCGGGACGGAGCAGGCGGAGATAAGCGATGATTCAGATGCAGACCGTGTTGAATGCGGCGGATAACAGCGGCGCCCGCCGGCTCCAGTGTATCAAGGTGCTGGGCGGCTCCCACCGCCGTTATGCCGGTATCGGCGACATCATCAAGGTCACCGTCAAGGAAGCCATTCCGCGCGGCAAGGTGAAGAAGGGTGAGGTGTACAATGCCGTGGTGGTCCGTACCAGAAAAGGGGTGCGGCGCGCGGACGGATCCGTCATTCGCTTCGACGGCAATGCCGCCGTTCTGCTGAACAATCAGCTCCAGCCCATCGGAACGCGGATCTTCGGCCCGGTGACCCGGGAGCTGCGCAGCGAGCGTTTCATGAAAATCATCTCTCTGGCCCCGGAAGTCCTCTAGAGCGGGAGCGTAAGCATGAAGAGGATAAAGAAAGGCGACGAGGTCATCGTTTTGACAGGCAAGGACAAGGGCAAGCGTGGAAATGTCTTGCGTGTTCTTCCCAACGACAAGGTGGTGGTCGAGAACGTAAACGTCGCCAAGAGGCATACCAAGCCCAACCCCAATTCGGGCGTGACGGGCGGTATTCTGGACAAGGAAATGCCCGTTCACGTCTCCAACGTGAACATTTACAACCCGGTGACCAAGAAGGGTGACCGCGTCGGCTTCCGGAAGCTGGAAGACGGGCGTAAGGTACGTTATTTCAAATCGACAGGCGAAGTGGTCGACGTGTAGGTCTGACGGCGATGGCGAGACTCTCAGAGCATTACCGAGACGAAGTGGTAGCCCAGCTGCAGGAGCAGTTCGGCTACCAGAATGTCATGCAGGTGCCCCGCATCACCAAGGTGACCCTGAACATGGGAGTGGGTGAGGCGGTAGGCGACAAGAAAATCATGGAGCATGCCGTATCGGACATGACGCAGATTGCCGGTCAGCGGCCCATCGTCACCAATGCGCGCAAATCCGTTGCCGGCTTCAAAATCAGAGAGGGCTGGCCTATCGGCTGCAAGGTAACGCTGCGCCGCGAATACATGTACGAGTTCCTCGACCGGCTGATCAACATCGCCATACCGCGTATTCGAGACTTCCGGGGGTTGAGCCCCAGGGCTTTCGACGGACGCGGCAATTACAGCCTCGGGGTGCGTGAGCAGATCATCTTTCCCGAGATTGATTATGACAAGATCGACGCAATCCGGGGTCTGGATATCACCATCACGACGACGGCCAGAACGGACGAGGAGGGGCGCGCACTGTTGAGTGCGTTCAACTTCCCGTTCAGGAATTAGCACAGAGGGCAGAACAAGCTATGGCGAAGGCATCGATGATCAACCGCGACCGTAAGCGCGCACGCCTGGCGGCCAAGTACGGTGCCAGGCGGGCTGAGCTGAAGGCCAAGCTGAAGGACCCCTCGTTGAGCTTCGAGGAGCGCTACGAGGCCCAGCTCAGGCTGCAGAAGCTGCCTCGCGACAGCAGCCGCTCCCGTCAGCGTAACCGTTGCCGGCTCACAGGTCGCCCCCATGGCTACTATCGAAAATTCGGTCTGGCCCGCAACAAGCTGCGGGAAGCCGCCATGCGCGGAGACATACCCGGCCTGGTGAAGGCCAGCTGGTAAGAGCACGCGTCAACCTTCAGTCAGAACGAGTCACCGGTCACCGAACATGAGCATGCAAGACCCAATTGCCGACATGCTGACCCGCATTCGAAACGGGCAGGCAGGGAACAAGGTCAAGGTGGGTATGCCTTCCTCCAAGCTGAAAGTAGCCATTGCGCGCGTACTCAAAGAGGAAGGCTACATCAACGATTACGCGGTGCAGCAGGTCTCCGGCAGGCCCGAGCTGAGCATCGTCCTCAAGTACCACCAGGGCAAGCCAGTAATCAGCAGCATTCAGCGAGCAAGTCGCCCTTCCCTGCGCAGCTACCGGGGCAAGGAAGAATTACCCAAGGTGTTGGGTGGGCTGGGTGTAGCCATCATATCCACCTCCAAGGGCGTCATGACGGACCGCGCGGCGCGGGCCGAGGGCTACGGTGGCGAGGTTCTGGTTTACGTGTCCTGACAGGGGTGAGCTGAAATGTCCCGTGTTGCCAAACAGCCGATCGAAATTCCAGCCGGCGTGGAAGTGTCCCTGGAGGGGCGCTCCGTGACAGTCAAGGGCAAGAAGGGGAGTCTGCAGCATCAGCTTCACCCGGCCGTGGAAGTGCGCCGGCAGGACAATGTCCTTAGCCTGGCGCCACTCGACGGCATCTCCGGAAGCGACGCCCAGACAGGCACCGCGCGGGCCCTGGTGAGCAATATGGTCAAGGGAGTCAGCGAGGGCTTCGAAAGAAAGCTGGCCCTGGTAGGCGTCGGCTATCGCGCCCAGGCCAAGGGTCAGGTGCTGCAGCTTACCCTGGGGTATTCCCACCCCATCGACTACCAGCTGCCCGAGGGCATCACGGCGGAGACTCCGACTCCCACGGAGATTGTGGTAAAGGGTATCGACAAGCAGAAAGTCGGCCAGGCGGCCGCCGTTATCCGCGGCTACCGCCCACCCGAGCCTTACAAGGGCAAGGGCGTGCGCTACGCCGATGAACTAGTCGTCCGTAAAGAGGCCAAGAAAAAGTAAGGTTGAGGATCGATGCACGCTAAGAAAGCTGCGCGTTTGCGCCGTGGTCGCCGGTTCAGGCTCAAGGCGGCAGAGCTCGGAACCGTTCGTTTGTGCGTGAACCGTACACCACGGCATATCTATGCTCAGGTCATCGCGCCCGGGGGCGGGGAGACGCTTGCCAGCGCGTCGACCGTGGAGTCCGACCTGCGTCAGCAGGTCGCCTACGGGGGCAATGTGAAAGCGGCTGCCGCGGTCGGTCAGTTGATTGCTGAGCGTGCGAAGGCCAAAGGAATCACAAAGGTGTCTTTCGACCGCGCGGGGTTCAAGTACCACGGCCGCATTAAGGCGCTGGCAGATGCTGCGCGAAAGAACGGTCTGGAATTCTGAGGGCGAACTGACATGGCAAAAACCGAGATCGAAACGGGTAGCGAAGATTTCCTGGAAAAGCTGGTGGCCGTGAACCGGGTGGCCAAGGTGGTCAAGGGTGGACGTCAATTCGGCTTCACGGCGTTAACCGTCGTCGGCGATGGCAAAGGCCGCGTCGGGATGGGCCGGGGAAAGGCCCGGGAAG
The DNA here is from genome assembly GCA_030066245.1 of Gammaproteobacteria bacterium. Taxonomy (GTDB): domain Bacteria; phylum Pseudomonadota; class Gammaproteobacteria; order JAABTG01; family JAABTG01; genus JASJBY01. Next base: position 2,887 of record JASJBY010000103.1, on the reverse strand, counting down.
TCCCGGTCGCTATCCAGAAAGCCATGGAGAGCGCGCGCAAGAACATGATATTCGTTCCCTTGAAGGGAAATACCCTGCACTACGCCGTGACCGCAAGGCACGGTGCGGCTAAAGTGCACATGGTACCCGCATCTGAAGGCACGGGAATCATTGCCGGCGGTCCCATGCGCGCAGTCTTCGAGGTGTTGGGGGTGCAGAACGTCCTGGCGAAAAGCATGGGAACGGCCAACCCCATCAACGTGGTTCGCGCCACGATAGAAGGCCTGACAGGCATCACGTCCCCGGCGGACATTGCGGCCAAGCGCGGCAAGAGCGTCGAGGAGATCACGGGATAAGTCATGACCGACAAGCATCTGCAGGTAACCCTTGTGCGCAGCGTGCACGGGCGTCTCAAGAAGCATCAGGATTGTGTGCGCGGGCTTGGGCTGCGGCGCATTCACCACAGTGTCGTGGTGGATGATACGCCGGAGTCCCGAGGCATGATTGCCAAGGTCAGCTATCTGCTGAAGGTTGAGGAAGTGGAAGCATGAGACTCAATTCCCTGACACCCGCCGACGGCGCGAAACGGCCCCGCAAGCGCGCTGGCCGGGGCATCGGCTCGGGACTCGGCAAGACGGGTGGGCGTGGCCACAAGGGGCAGCGCTCGCGGTCGGGCGGCAGCACACCGCGGGGTTTCGAAGGCGGGCAGATGCCTTTGCAGCGCCGGCTGCCCAAGAGCGGCTTTACGTCGCTGACCGCCAAGCACAACGTGCAGGTACGGCTCCATGAGCTGGCCAAGGTGGACGCAGAGGCCGTCGACATGGAGGCCCTGCGCACGGCCGGGATTGTGGGCCACCGTGCCAGGCGCGCCAAGGTCGTGCTCTCGGGTACGCTTGAGAAGGCCGTACGGCTAAAGGGCGTTGGAGCCACCAGGGGTGCCCGTGCGGCCATCGAAGCGGCCGGCGGCAAGGTTGAGGAGTAATGTTTCCCGGGGCGCGCAAAGGTGCCGGTAGTTTGCCCAATCTGGGCAAGCTGACGGAGCTGAAACAGCGACTGCTGTTTCTACTGGGTGCGCTCGTGGTGTTTCGCATTGGCACGTTCATTCCCGTTCCCGGCATCGACCCGGTGGCGCTCGCGGCCCTGTTCGACCAGCAACGGGGAACCATCCTGGACATGTTCAACATGTTCTCAGGCGGCGCCCTGGAGCGATTCTCCATCTTCGCCCTGGGCATCATGCCCTACATCTCCGCATCCATCATCATGCAGCTGCTCTCTGTGGTGCACCCGAAGCTGGAACAGCTCAAGAAAGAGGGCGAGCAGGGACGGCGCAAGATCAACCAGTACACTCGCTACGGCACGGTGGTGCTGGCCAGCTTCCAGGCCATCGGCGTGGCGATCGCCCTTGAGACTCAGCAGGCCGGGGGCGGCACTGTGGTTATCGACCCCGGCCTCGGGTTTCGCATCACGGCGGCAGTCACCCTGGTGACCGGCACCATGTTCCTCATGTGGCTGGGCGAGCAGGTTACGGAGCGGGGTATTGGTAACGGTATCTCCATGATCATCTTTGCGGGCATCGTGGCAGGGCTTCCGTCTGCTATCGGTGGCACGCTGGAGCTGTCCCGCACAGGGGAGTTGCACGCGCTGATGGTCGTGCTGCTGCTCGCCATAGCGCTGGGCGTGACCGCCTTCGTGGTCTTCATGGAACGGGGCCAACGGCGGATCACTGTGAATTACGCCAAGCGCCAGGCCGGGCGGAAGATGTATGCCGGCCAGAGCAGTCACCTGCCGCTCAAGGTCAATATGGCGGGGGTTATCCCGCCCATCTTCGCCTCCAGCATAATCCTGTTTCCAGCGACGCTGGGAGGCTGGTTCGGTAGTGCCGAGGGCATGAGCTGGCTCAAGGACATCGCCCAAACCCTGTCCCCCGGCCAGCCCCTGTACGTACTGTTGTATGCAGCAGCCATCATATTCTTCTGCTTCTTCTACACGGCTCTGGTTTTCAACCCGAGAGAGACTGCGGACAACCTCAAGAAGTCCGGCGCCTTCATCCCCGGCATTCGCCCTGGGGAACAAACGGCGCGCTATATCGACGGGGTCATGACCCGGCTGACGATGGTTGGCGCCGTCTACATCACGGCCGTCTGTCTGCTGCCGGAATTCATGATCCTCAAATGGAACGTGCCGTTCTACTTCGGGGGCACCTCCCTGCTCATCGTCGTGGTGGTGATCATGGATTTCATGTCCCAGGTGCAGAGCCATCTCCTGTCCCACCAATACGAGGGATTGTTGAAGAAAGCGCATCTCAAGGGCTACGGACGCAGCGGCGTACCGCGCTAACCGTCGGAGGAATGCATGAAAGTCAGAGCCTCGGTGAGAAAGATCTGCCGGCACTGCAAGGTAATCAAGCGCAAAGGGACCGTGCGGGTCATTTGCAAGGACGGCCGCCACAAGCAGAGGCAGGGGTAAGGGTGCTGACGCGCGCCGGCGCCAATTTGATCAGCTTAAACCGCGCAGCTACAATACCCGGCTTTGTGCTGGGCCTTGCAACTCCTGAAAGGGGACTAGGGTAAATGGCCAGAATCGCTGGCATAAACATTCCGGATCAGAAGCACGCCGGGGTCGCCTTGACGTACGTGTATGGGGTTGGGCGCACCACCGCGGCCAGGCTTTGCCATGCGGCCGGCATCAGCCCGGAACAGAAGATACGCGAGCTCAGCGAGGAGGAGCTCGACAGGCTGCGTGCCGAGTTGGCAAAGGAGACGGTAGAGGGTGATCTCAGGCGCGAAGTATCCATGAATATCAAGCGTCTGATGGACCTCGGATGCTATCGCGGTCTACGGCATCGCCGCGGGCTGCCGGTTCGGGGGCAGCGTACCCGCACCAATGCCCGTACCAGGAAGGGCCCAAG
>JASJBY010000102.1 GCA_030066245.1 Gammaproteobacteria bacterium | reverse complement strand
CACCGCCGACTACGGGCGACCGGCTGTCCGCCCAGACTATACCGTCTCCGGCGTTGGTCGGGCGACTTGGGAGTAGACAGCTATACTTACGCCGACTTATTCTAGGCACGGTCTGCCACATACCTAAACTCCAGGGCTTGCCATATGGACATTGAGTAAGCACGCAAATCGGAGCGTTGCCCACCATAAGGCATTGTCTTATTTCGGAAAAGGACCTTCAGAATGATCAGGGCAAGCAAAAAGGAAGCCAAGCGATTCCATGTTCTCGTATCTGAGATACGCAAGAACAAGTTGCGACATCCCAAACCTTTGGATGTCCGCCTCATCAGAGAAAAGCTGAATATTGAGTTACATGTGAGGCGTCTATGCCGGAAGGACAAAGAGTTCCACAAGGAGATGAAGGCACAATGGTACGTGCATGAACGTCAGCATGATGGTTATTCTCTTGATGATCGCCGCTACACTCGATATGCATGGAAATGCATTGAGGTATTAGAAAGCAAAGGCAGACCAGTTGCCGTCTATTATAGCGCCCATCCTCATATGATGGTCACCTTCGACCAGTACGCATATCACGAATGGGCTGATGCGTGGGAAGAAAAACTCGTTCAGAAGGGCATTCTCGATCCAGCCACCAAAGAACCGAAGTCAATCTCATCGACATTGGCAGCGTCTTCGTTGGAATATTTGGCACAAACGAAGGACAGCCTTTCACGACTTAGCGGTGACATGAAGACGCTCCAGTCAATGATGGTTTCACTCAAGAGGCTTGAGCGCAGCCACATGGAACGGCGGAAGCAGGCAAGGGAAACGCTGAGTGAATCGATCTTAGAGATGCCTGAGCGTGAGATAACAGAACTGAAGAACCGCTATGGCCACGACAACGCACTTAGCGGCGAGATAGTGACTGCGGAACTCCGTCTCAAGACCGCCCGACAATCGCCTGTACATCGCCCAACCGCCACTCAACGGGCGCTAGCTGGGCTCGATAGTGCCGCATCCACGCTTATAGAACCGTGAGACGCTTCAGCAACACCACGCAATCATCATAGTCTCCGTCCCCGAACCTCGTTCGCTGCTCGGCGGGTGTAAGCGGTTGTAGTTCAAAGCCCGCACGTTTATAGGCGGCGATGGCACGGCGGTTGCGTTTCGACGGTCGGACTATGAACTCCTCAACGCCATATGCTTCATGGAGATAGGCGCACAGATGCCGCAGAGTACCGGAGCCGTAGCCCTTGCCGCAGTAGACTTTTGCCTGGAGCCAAATATCAAGCTCCGTGAGCCTGCGCTGTTCGTCGATGGCATTATGGCAGACCACTCCCTCGTCCTGTCCCTCGGACACGATGATGAAGCAACGCCCAGAGAGGGGTTCGGAATCGTCGAAGTAATGCGGCACATAGTCGGCGCAAAACTCTTCCCAAGTGGGTATAGAGAGGTCCGGATAGTCGGGCGGACCCATCATTGAGGGCGTCACGTCAGATTTGGCCAGCCACTCGTAAACCTGCCGTCGATCCGACGCCACTGCGGGCCGTAGCGAGATGGTTGGTCTCCGTGCCACCGTCAAGGGACCTTGCATCTACCTGCGCCGCCTCATTCTCCCACCGCAGCCTGGGCGACCGTGACCACCCTCAGTACCTTGACCAAGGGTTCAGCCTCAGCTCTCTGTGCTTGTTGTACAGCAGGACAGCGTAGACCAAGTCGAGAATAAAGATCGCAACGAATAGGAAATTCATGAGCATGGACATTGGATTGTCCAGAAAAAACAGGGTGGATGCGAACAGAGTGCCAACCATCTTGAGTAATGCTATGTACATCGACTGCCCATTGACGTTACCACGACGAATCAGCATGGCAATGAACAATGCCGACATCATGAGATTCTGTCCGAATGCTGAATACTTGCCCACGGCATCTTCAAATTCGACGGTCACCCCGTAAACAGCCAAGAAGCCAAGGACGAGCATAAGGAGAAACCCCGGATAGAACAGTTTCGCCGACACTCTCGCTCCGAAGTCTGCCTGCCAGAAAGACAAAGCTTGTACGAGTATGACAAGATCAAACAAGAGCCAGGTCAGGTTGATGTAGTTTTGAGGTGGGTCGTGGGGATGAAGGAAGGAGAAAATGAACTCCCACGAAAGGTTTGCACAAAGAGCCGTCAAGGGCATACCGAAGGTCTTGTCCTGGAACCCCCGGCTGATGATAAGAATGTAAACCAGCGTCCATGAGAGACCGGATGCAAATTTGAGCGCTAAGTCAAGTTCAGGCGAGAGGTTCATGCGGAGGGTGAACAGGTCGCAGGCGGTTTAAGTCTCCCGTTGACTCCGGAGGGCTCTTCAGCAAATTGCTGGAAGCTGGTGGCAGGTCCTATCCAGGAGCGTTTCGTGCACTCGCTCACTAGGCTTCCAAGTCCTGCCCGAAGGCTATGTCATAGCCGTCCAGATCCTGGATGCCAAACTCTTTCACCCGGTACTCCTTGACGCCAAGCTCGTAATCGATGGTCGCACCCCGACCCTTCAACCCAGCGTATATCGCCTCCACGTCGTCCACCCAGAAATACACGTTCCACATGTTCGGAACGACCTTGTAGTGGGGAACGATGTGCTTGGGATCATCGACCTGACTCAGCAAGACGATGTAGCCGTTTCGCCGGGGCATGCAGAAGCATGGTGGTACACCCCAAAACCGGTCATAGGTGAACCCCGGTTTGTCCCGGTAGTAATCGGCGGACTTCACCACGTCAGCCACTAGCAGAATCGGAGCGCTTCCGATAATTTTCCCTCTTTTCATCTCTCGAAGTCGTCCGGTCAAAGACAAAACGCATCGACATCAGTGGACGCGGGGGTCAGGTCTAGCTCCAATGCACGAACCTCCCACATACTTAACATCATCTGACCCGGCTCCGTCCGCGCCCCTTCTGGCCTCGGGGAGCCTCAGCTCGACTTGCCGTCCGCACATACCGACCCACGGTGGTGAAGTGTACGCCGAAGTAGGCGGCTATCTGCTGGTAACTGTATCCTCCCGTCTGATAGGCAGCCACTACCGCCTCCACACGGCTCTCATGGGCAGCTTCAATTTGCGCGCGCGATGGGTTGAGCGCTACGTAGCGCGCCAGCTCCAGCAGATAGGCCTCAGCGTCCACCAATATCGCCTTGTACCGCCCCTGGAACAAGTGCCCCACCTGCCGGTGCCGACGGTTGTAGGTTTGGGTATACACCCCATTCAACTGGCGCATCCCCTTGGAGAGGTTTCCTTCCGGTGTCTCCACGACCAAGTGGTAGTGATTGTCCATCAGACAGTAGGCATGGCAGAGCCATCTCCACCGCGCCACGACCTCACCCAGAATGCCGAGAAATCGCCCCTGTCCTCCTCGTCCTCGTAGATGGGCTCCTGCCGGTCCCCCCGCGCTGTCACGTGGTACAGCGCGCCGGCAAACTCGATTTTCAGTGGCCTCGCCATCGTCGCAGTCTACGCATAGTGCTGGCTCAGTACGATGGTAGACCTGACCCTCAGTCCCTTCCGGAAATCATCGACGTGCCCGCCGTGGCGGCGGTGGCGCGTGCGCAGGACGCGCGGGTGGCTGGCCATCGCGCCGGGTACTACCACGAGACCCGGTAGTGAACTTCGTAGCCCCAGTGGTCGGAGAGAAATTCCCCGCGCCACGGCTCGGTGAAATTCCGGATCAGGCGGACCGGTTCGACTCGCAGCCGGCTCCCTCGGGGCTGGTAGTAGAAGTGGCGGTCGTGGGAGGACTTCCAGACGTCGTTCCAGTCCGTTGCGCCGTGGGTGCCGATCACCACCTCGCAACCTGTCGTCGCCGCCTGCAGGCAGTGGTAGCCCGCCTCCTGGAAAGGGAGCTTGCGGATGAAGCGCGTGTAGCTATCGTGTCTGGGCTTGAAGTTGAAGTCGCCGGCGAAGATCGCGGGCCGGTCGCCGAAACGCAGGCCGTGCAAGAAGTCCACGATGTCGTCGACCTGCCGCTGCCGGACCCGGTCGTTGTCGGTATCGGCCTGCAGGTGGGTGCTGAATATCTGCAGGGGAAGGGGCATCCCGGGGATTTCCAGGGTCGCTGCGAGGACACCCTTGGCGACGAAGCACTCGGGAAAGGCGCAGTCGCTAAAGAGCCGGCTGTGGCGGTCGAGGATCGGGAAACTGCTGAGCAAGGCCAGTCCGCTGCTGTTGCTTAAGACGCCCCGCTGCCCCTCGACGCCGACGATCGCGTGGGGATAAGCCGCGCGCAGGCGCACCTCTTCGGACTGGCTGGTGTAGGCCTCCTGCAGCAGGACGATATCCGGCTCCTCGCCCCGTGCCCGGCGCGCAGCTAGGATGTCGCCGATCCTCCCCAGGCGTTCGCGGGAAGTCACCAGCGGCAGGCCGTGGATGTTGTAGGAGAGCACCTTGATTTCGACAGCGCCCGAACGGCTGACATCGGCCCGGGCGCCCGGCCCGCCGAGTGCCAGGGCGACCAGGAGCGGCAGGGGAGCGAGCAGCCGGCGCGGAAGCGAGGGCTGCGAGGCGGTAGGCCGGGCAGAGGAGCCGCTCATGGTCGGAGTAAGATACAAGAATGAAGGCCCCGCGCCCAGACGCTGCCCTCGGGCGCTGTGACTTTAATCCTCCCCTGCTACTGCTAATCTTGGTAGCGAAGACCGACAACTAAGCGAGGAGCGCAGCATGAGTTTTCCTCGATTCTTTCGCCCGCTCATAGGTAGGATCTTTAAAGTCGTTGAAATATATAGGAACTTGTGAAGCTCCACCGGATCAGATCACGGAATTCCGCCAAGAATTACGTGTTCTGGGAGTATCCGATGGAGCAAGGACAAGTTAGCAAGTTGGCCAGACAATTCAAGAAGACGTTCTGCGAAGCCGGGCTCAATGCATTGGGCAAAGCGGTCGGCTTCTGTAAGCGCAGACGTGACATTACGCCTTATCGGCTGTGCCTGGGGCTGGTCGAGGTGTTTGCCGCGGGCAAGGTGGAGACGATTGCCGATATTCACCGGGCATTCAATGCACGGTGTCGGACGGATGTTCAGTACAAGCCCTTTCACAACCAGTTGGCCAAGGCACAGTTTCCGGAGTTCATGCGCGCCATGTGCACGCAGTCTCTGGAACAGTTGGCGTGTGAGGCTTTGCGGTTCACGCCGACGAGCCCGTTTGCACGGTTCGAACGCATTGAGTTGCAGGATGGCACCTCGTTTGCCGTGAAGTCGACGTTGCGCGAGAGCTTTCCCGGGCGTTTCAGGAAAGTCAGTCCAGCGGCGGTGGAGTTACACGTCACCCTTGACCTGCTGAGCGAACAGGCCAGTCGCATTGTGCTCACGCCCGATACCGACAGCGAAGCGCAATATCTACCCGAGCCAGAGAGCCTGGCGGCCTGTCTGGTCATGGGCGACCGGGGATACTTCAAAAAGGAGTACCTACGGGATGTAGCGGCGCACGGTGGGTCTTTCATCATCAAAGGCAAGGCCAGCATGAATCCGGCCGTTGTTCTTGCTGCTTCGGAAGATGGCATCGAGAGGAGAAGGTGGTGCAACAAAGGCCTGCGCGCCATCCAAGGGAAGTTGTTGAAAAGCCAGCGCATGGACATGGACGTTCAGTGGCCCCTCAAGGGAGGGTCATTCAGATGTCGGCTCATCGTCTCATGGAACCCCGAGACCAAGGACTACCAGTACCTCCTGACCAATCTGAGTCGCGCCGAGTTCTCGATAGATGACATCGTTGAAGGCTATCGCCTGAGGTGGCAGATAGAGCTGATGTTCAAAGAGTGGAAATCCCACGCCAACCTGCACGCGTTCGATACCAGCAATCCGTACATCGCCGAAGGTCTCATCTGGTCATCGCTGTGTGCCGCTATCCTCAAGCGCTATTGTGCCCATATGGCCCAGCGATTTACCCAGCTTCCGATCTCTACCCAGAAGGTGGCCAAGTGCATCCAGTTCGTTCTGCGGGACATCTTCCATGCCTTGATGCATTCTCCCCGCCGGTTGAACAAAGTCATCATGCATGCACTGCAGTATTTATCAAAGAACGCGCAACGGGCTCATCCTATACGCGACGCCCTTACCGGACGCTCGAAACTGGGCTTGCGGCCAGTCTATGAGGCCGCTTAAGAACTAACCTATGAGTAGATCATAGGAACTACCAGATGGCAAGATAATTTACGCGCCCTTGCTAATTCGTAAGCGTCCGGCGAACACACGTCGGCCACTTGCAGCTGTTCGCGCCGGAGGCGTGCTCAGTTTTCGGGAGTGTCCGTGGCGGGCTGCCAGTTGTAGGGCAACAGTTGATCGATGTCTTTGGCCGGCTGCGTAGGCAGGCGCCGAAAGACGTCGGTGAGATAGGCGAACGGCTCGACGCTATTGAGCTTGCAGGTTTCCACCAAGCTGTAAACGATGGCGGCCCGTTCACCGCCCTTGTCGCTGCCAGCGAAGAGAAAATTCTTCCGGCCCAGAGTGACACCGCGTAGTGCGCGCTCGGCACGGTTGTTGTCGATGTCGAGCTGGCCGTTATCGAGGTAACGGGTGAGCGCTATCCAGCGGGCGAGCGCGTATTGGATGGCCTTCGCGAGCGGGCTCTTCGGCGGCAGGCGTCGGCGGGCCGCTTCCAGCCAGGGCTTGAAGTTATCCAGAATGGGTTTGGCCTCTTCTTGGCGACGCTGGCGTTTGACCGCTGGGGGTGCGTCGCGGATTGCCGCCTCGATGGCATACAGACGCTTGATCCACGCGAGCGCTTCGGTGGCGGTAGGGGCATTCCCCTGCACGGCAATGTCGTAGAGCTTCCTCCTCGCATGCGCCCAACACGCCACCTCCCGGACCTTGCCGGTGGCGTACAGATGGTCGTAGCCAGGATAGGCGTCGGCCTGCAGGTCACCTTGGTAGTTTGCCAAGAAACGAGACGGCCCGTCTTTGTTGCGGGTGGGGGTATATTGATAGGCCGCCACCGGGGGCTGTGGCTCACCTTGTACATCGAAGCTGCCGCCTCGGACATACACCCATAACCGGCCCTGACGAGTCTTGCCATTGCCCGGCTCCAGCACAGGCACCGGGGTGTCGTCGGTGTGCAGCTTCGAGGTATCCAGGACATCTGCCTTCATCCGCTCGACCAACGGTGCTAACAACGAAGCGCCTTGAGCGACCCAGCCACACAAAGTGGCGCGGGGCATGTCGATGTCATGGCGGGCCATGATTTGCGCCTGGCGATACAGCGGCAGGTGGTCGGCGTACTTGCTGATGAACACATGGGCCAGCAACCCAGGGCCGGGAATGCCTTTATCAATCGGCTGGGGCGGCAGCGGTGCGCTGGTCACCGTTTCGCATTGCCGGCACGCATACTTGGGGCGCACTGTCCGGTGCACGAAGAACGACGCCTGCTGGTAGTCGAGCTGCTCGGTGACGTCTTCACCTATCCGATGCAGTGCATGCCCACACCCAGTGCAGGTCGGCTCATCGAGGTCATGGACCTCGTTGATGCGTGGCAGATGTTTAGGCAGGGGTTTGCGCACCGGCGGGCGCCGCTTGGGCGCGGCGGAGGTAACTTCAGGCGGCTTCTCCAACTCGGCCGCGGCCTGCTCTTCATCCAGGGCATCGAGCCAGAGCTGGAGCTGGTCGGGATTGAAGTGCTCGGACTTGCGTCCGAAGTGACGCCGTTGCAGATTCTTCAGCTGATGGGCCAGCTGTTCGGCTCGCCCACGTTCACTCTCTAGCGATTCCACCAGCTCACGCACCAAGGTGTGCAGGAGTGGGATATCGGTGGGCAGGGCGTTGAGGTCCAAGCGCATGGGGGGAGCCTACTGCCCTGCGCCGGTCATGTCACAGTGGATGTTTCGATCGGTGCATAAGCAGATTTGATCCGGGGGAAAGGCTTGGATGGCGGGATGAAGTTGGCGAGAACATCAGGCCGCGGCTTGCACCGCCACCGTGCGCCGTGTCGGCAGACGTTGCCAGTCCACACCATCGAGCAACAGGGTCAGCTGCTGCGCGGAGATGAGCACCTTGCCCGCCTGGGGCTTGGGAAAAACAAAGGTGCCGCGCTCCATACGCTTGTAGAACAGACAATAGCCCTGGCCGTCCCAATACAACGCCTTGATCCTGTCTCCACGCCGATTGCGGAAGATGAATAGCCCACCGGCGAAGAGATCTTCGTCCAGCTGCTCTTGCACCAGGGCCGCCAGCCCATCGAAGGAACGGCGCATGTCGCATGGCGTCGTGGCCAGAAACACGCGCACCGAGGGGGGCACCATCAACATGGCAGGCCCTCCAGCACAGCGACCAGGGCCACCAACGTCGCGCGGTGAAATCCCGGGCGCACGCTAATCGAACGGCCGTTGGTGAGCTGCACTACCAGCGCCGGCACCTCAGGCTCAGTTGGTTCGCTCACTGTCACCTCGACGAACGCCGGTCTCACCGGTGTGCACGGCTTGCGCGTCGGTCTCGGCGCCGCCTTTGCCGGCCGGCTCAAGCGGGTCCGATACCGGCGAAACTCATCCAGGGACAAACCATGTTCGCGGCAAAACTCCACCTGCGCCAGCCCGCTCTCGGCCCACTGCAGAATTCTCTCCCGCCACAACGCCTCCGGCGTGCCGGCACGGACTTGCTTAACCTCGATCTGTGGACGCATCGTGTATTCCCCTGCAACCGAACACGATGCCTAAACATGCACCAGCGCCACGCTGGATTGAAGGTGGGTTCGCCAGCCCCTTACGGACAAATCACCGGGCGTGGCGCTCAGCTGGCGTAGGGCGGAAGCCCGAAGGGCGTTCCGCCATTCTTCGCGCCTTGCCTTGCCTTGCGGCGGCCGCCGAGTTCACGCCGGTCTCGCCGGGCTCCCGGCAGGACCAACCGTGGACCCGGAGCCAGTCAGCCTCATATAATTTATGAGTATTTGCGAATATTCAGAGATACGAGCTTCTTAGGGGGGAGTAAATACAGTGGCTGGCAAGAAAGATGACTCCCGGCCTCTCTGGCAAATCCTTGTGCCTTTCGTGAGCTGGGCTGGCCTACTCAAGGAAAAGGGCGCCCTTCGGGCCGACCTCATCTCCGGCGTCACGGTCGCCCTGGTGCTGGTGCCCCAGTCGATGGCCTACGCTCAGCTCGCCGGGCTGCCTGTCTACTACGGCCTGTATGCGTCATTTCTGCCCCCCATGGTAGCTGCCTTGTTCGGCTCCTCCCGCCAGCTCGCCACGGGCCCCGTGGCGGTGGTGTCCCTGATGACCGCCGCGGCGCTCGAGCCCATCGCGGCCGGCAGTCCCGAGGGTTATCTGGCCTATGCCGTCCTGTTGGCCTTTATGGTCGGCGCTTTCCAGCTGTTCCTGGGCGTGTTCCGCCTGGGCGTGCTGGTGGATTTTCTTTCCCATCCGGTGGTGATTGGCTTCACCAACGCGGGCGCCATCATTATCGCCACCTCCCAGCTCAGCAAGCTGTTCGGCGTCAGCGTGGAGAAGGCGGAGCACCACTACGAGACGGTCATGCGTGTGGTGGAAGCCGCGATGGCCAACACCCATCTGCCTACACTCGGCATGGGCCTGATCTCCATCGCTATCATGCTGGCGCTCAAGTCCCACCTGCCCAAGATCCCCAACGTGCTGGCGGCCGTGGCCATCACCACCCTGCTCTCCTGGTACACCGGCTTCGGCGAGGCCGGCGGCGCCGTGGTGGGCACCATTCCGGAGGGGCTGCCGGCGTTCAACCTGCCGGTGTTCGATTGGACCGTGGTACAGCAGCTCGTCACTGCGGCCATCACCATCTCGCTGATTGGATTCATGGAGGCCATCTCCATTGCCAAAGCCATGGCGGCACGCACCCGCCAGCGCCTGGACGCCAATCAGGAGCTCATCGGCCAGGGTCTGTCCAACCTGGCGGCTGGCACCTTCAGCGGTTACCCGGTTTCGGGATCCTTCTCCCGCTCCGCGGTGAACATCAATGCCGGCGCCGTCACCGGCGTCTCCTCCGTGGTCACCGGCGCGGTGGTAGGCATCACCCTGCTATTCCTGACACCGCTGCTCTATCACCTGCCCCAGGCCACCCTGGCCTCGGTGATCATCATGGCGGTGCTCAACCTGATCAAGTTCAAGCCCATGGTGCATGCCTGGCGGGCGCAGCCCCACGACGGCGTCGTCTCCATCGTTACCTTCCTGCTGACCCTGGCCATGGCGCCGCATCTGGACAAGGGGATCCTGATCGGCGTGGGGCTCTCCATCGCCCTGTTCCTGTACCGCAGCATGCGCCCGCGGGTGGCGGTGCTCTCGCGCTACCCTGACGGCACACTGCGAGATATTGCGGTGCACAACCTGCCCACCAGCCCGAAAATTTCCGTGATGCGCTTCGACGGCTCGCTATATTTCGCAAATGCCGGATACTTCGAGTCCAGCGTGCTGTCCATCGTCGCCGCCAACCCGGAGCTGCGTTACATCATTATCGACGCCGAAGGCATCAACCAGATCGACGCGACCGGGGAAGAGGTGCTATACCACTTGACTGAACGCCTGCACGCCAGCGGCATAGAGCTGCTGGTGGCGCGCATGAAGAAGCAATTCATGGATACCCTGCATCGCACCGACGTCATCGCCAAGCTGGGTGAAACCCGCTTCTTCCCGCGGGTACAGTTCGCCCTGGATTACGCCTGGGACGGCCTGGGACCCGACTACGACCGCAACAGCTGCCCGTTGAACAACCCCATCTGATGAGCCGGGGCGCAGGGGCCGCCTGTCGGATATCTGGCTCGTCGCGGCCGCAAGCGCCGGCAGCTTCACCCGGCAGGCAAGCATGAGACAGCACGGCAGCAGAAACCCGAAACGGTATGTCGGTATCGACAAGGACACCCACGGGGGCATGACGGCCACCGGCAAGATCATCCGCGATGCGTGGGTGTTCGGCATCCTCGAGGAAGGCGAAACCTGCGCCGGCTGGTTGCTCCAGGGCATTGAAGACCTGTGGGAAAAGGTTGATCGGGAATGGCAGAAATACGACTTTCAGGTGAACCGCTTGCCTGACGAGCTGCGGGAACGATTTCTGCGCATCAACGCGGAGGCTATTGAACGGGCCCGGGCTGCCGGCTGGAACCCGGAGCTGCCCGACGATGACGACTGACTAGCCCGGATTTCTCACCAGGATTCGGAATCTTGGGTCGCTCTGGCAAAGCAGGTTGGCCGATCGTCCGCAGAGGCATAGCTGTAGCTATGTCTCAAGGAGGATCGGTCAAGATGCAAAGCCAGAGTGGGCCAAGAGCCGAATAGGACAGGCTG
>JASJBY010000101.1 GCA_030066245.1 Gammaproteobacteria bacterium | reverse complement strand
GTGACTCGTGACTCGTGAATCGTGACTCGGATAAGAAAGCGAACGGGGGGCGGCGGTCAGTATGAAGGGAGAAGAAGGTACTGAGGATGGTGAATGGTGATTCGTGACTAGTGACTAGTGACTGGTGATTCGGGAATCGCAAATGAGTGTGGCCATTCGTTTCCCGTGGTTAAGATCTTTCCTGACTCGTGTAGGAGAGGGCTGTCGGAGGGTGTCTGTTGACGCTGGGGTCCTGTCATTCCCGGCGGCTCGTGCCGGTGTGGCCACGGCCGCGAATGCATAGCCGGTCACGGATGCGCCCGACCGCGCAGGCCTGTCGGCTGACTGCCGACAATGCCCCGGATCACACGCCAATGGTAGCGGACGGGCGCGTTTCTACACAGTTGTCTGGTAAACTCTGGGAGTCGTCGGAATACCCAGGAGCGTATCAATGCAGCTCGATATCTACATTGGGAACAGCGTGCGTCAACTGGACGTCGAAAGCGGGCTGCTGGAAGAGGGGGAAGGATTCTTTGCAAAGATGGATCGGGACATGGACGCCGGCTGGAAGATGGGGCCTGATTTCGTCGAAAGACCCGATCGCCTGCAGCGGGGCCAGATAGCGGCTTCGAGGCTGCTGGTCGCCATCGAGACCGGCAACGATACCATGGTACAGGCCATGGCCGGCTACATCGCCTCGCGCCTTCCCGAGGTGCGCAGTATCAACATCGATGTCAACGGCGAGCCGTTGAATACCGAGATGGTTACCAACGCCGGGCAAAGCGTGAAAGCCTGATCTGCACCTCCGCCTGGACGGGTCTAAGGTAGCGTGCGCGAAGCGCCCCCTTCCACGCGCCGACAACGTAACAAGGCGGCTTATGAGTCGCCATCGCGCCACCCCGGATTAAGGCACCCATGGCCACCGACCTGGTGACCGTCTTCGGCGGAACGGGTTTCCTTGGACGCGCCATCGTCAGACGGCTGGTGAAGGCCCACAAGCGCGTGCGCGTTGCTGCCAGACATCCGTCTACCGACCAGACTGCCGGCATTGAACAAGTCAGCGCCGACATTCGCGACGAGGCGGGCGTCGAGGCTGCCCTCGCGGGAGCCCAGGCAGCGGTCAATTGCGTTGCCTTGTACGTGGAACGCGGTCAGGAAACCTTCCAATCCATGCACGTGCAAGGCGCCTGGCAGTTAGCCCAACAGGCCGAACGCCAGAAGCTGAACGCCCTGATCCATGTGTCCGGCATCGGCGCCGACCTCAGGTCGAGCTCCCCCTACGTGCGTGCCCGGGCGAAAGGGGAACACCGGGTGCGGGAGGCCTTCCCCCGTGGCACGATTTTGCGGCCGAGCGTGTTGTTCGGCCCGCATGACGCGTTCCTGACCACGCTGGACCAAGTCACCCGCCAACTGCCCGCGATTCCCCTGTTCGGGAGAGGGAACACCCGTATGCAGCCGGTCTACGTGGAAGACGTGGCGGAAGCGGTGGCCCGCAGCCTGGAACAGCCGGCGACCCTGGGAGTGACCTATGAGCTGGGCGGAGCCGAGACCTACACCTACAGAACGCTGCTGGAGCGGTTGCTGCACTATCGGCAGCGCCGCCGGCTCCTGGTTCCGGTTCCGTTCCCGGTCTGGGATCTGCTTGCAGGACTGTTTTCCGTCCTGCCGTCGCCACCCGTAACCCGCGACCAGATTGCGCTGATGCGACAGGACAATGTGGTGAGCACACACGCGCCAAGCTTCGCCAACCTGGGCATAGAGCCGCGCCTGCTCTCCGAGCTTCTGCCGGTGTGCCTCGCCCCGTCGGCGTGACGCCGACGAACCCGGCCCGGGCGAAAGCACCCCAGCCGCTGCTGCTATGCTTTTGTAAGGACCCGCTCCACCCCGTCGCGCCGGTGCTCCCTGGCACACGGGGCCTGCGCGGTGTCCCTTTCGCGCCCCCAACATGCCGCGCGGTCCTTGCCTTTCGGAGTTCGCGATCTGCTCTGTCAGCGGCCGGCGGCGGGGAGGAGTGCCTGGATGGCCACGGCTCAGGTGACCGACAGCAGCGGGGGGTCGATCAAGCGATCCAGCCCAAGAGCCAACCTGCGCATCCGAGGCTGGACCGTTCAGCCGCAGGAACTGCTCCTTGGCAAAGACGGTTCGACAATAAAAATTGAACCCAAGGTCATGGAGGTGCTGCTCTGCCTTGCCGAGCGCCCTCGCGAGGCAGTTACGCGCCACGAACTTGCCGAGCGAGTGTGGCCGGGCGTCATCGTCGGTGACGAAGCACTCTCCAACGCCATAAACAAGCTACGTCGAGCCTTCTCCGACGATACGCGCACCCCCCGCTTCATCGAGACCGTACCGAAGGTCGGCTATCGCCTGATCGCCCCGGTGGAGCGCGTTGTCGGGAAACCGGTCGGCGCCTCGGCGCAAGACGGAGACACGTCAGGCAGCTACCCGGCTACCGAACCCAATGCTGCAGAACGCCCGCTGGGGGCGGCCGGTGCGGAACCGAACCGCAGGTCCCCACAGGCCAGAGGACGCTGGGTCGTGCCAGCGGTCCTGGCGCTGCTGGTATCCGGAGCCGGACTGTGGTGGTACGCGGAGTCATACCACAGCGGGTCGGCTACGGATAAACGCCTCGAGTTGCCGTTGACCGACAAACCGTACATTGCCGTCATGCCCTTCGAAGATCTCGGCGAGGACGCCAGACAGACTTACTTCAGCGAGGGCATCACCCGAGACCTGATCACCGACCTGTCCCGCTTCTCCGGCTTGCACGTCATTTCGCCGAGCTCGGCGTTCGCCTTCCGGGACCATGCGGGGACGGCCTCGGACATCGCCCGGCATCTTCATGTGGATTACGTGTTGCAGGGCAGTATCCAGCGCGAAGGCCAACAGCTCCGCGTCAACGCCCAGCTTGTGGATGTTCACAAGGGCTATCACCTGTGGGCAGTACGCCTGGACGGCCCGCTTACGAAGCTATTTGCCCTTCAGGACCAGATTGCGGGAAGCGTGGTCGAGGCCTTGTCGCTGCGGCTTACTGACAACGAGAAGATGACGCCTGCGCGCAGAGGCATGGGCAGTGCCGTCGAGAGCTATTGGCAGGGCCTGCAGATCTACGGGAGGCCGACGAAGCAGCACAATGATCTGGTGCGCCGGATGTACCGCCGAGCCATTCGTCTGGACCCCCGTTATGCTCCGGCCTATGCCGGGCTCGCGTTGACCTACATCGATGACTACCGCAGCGGCTGGGGCGACAGTCCCGAGAACGCCATAGACGAAGCATTGCGCCATGCGCACAAGGCCGTGGCCATCGACGAGAGCCTGCCACAGGCGCATTTCGTCCTAGGCTGGGTTTACCTGTATGTGAAAGGTATGCACGAGCAGGCGATCGCAGAGGCGAGAAAAGCGCTCGCCCTCAACCCAAGCTACGCGGACGGCTACACCCTGCTCGCGTCGGCCTACTTCTACCTGGGCGAAGTCGACAAGGCATTGCCTTTGGACATGCAGGCAATCCGTCTAAACCCGGCCGCGAGTTCTCTCTACCACACCCACCTGGGCAGGGCTTACTATTTCCAGGGGCGTTATCACGAGGCGCTGGCGGAGCTGGAGGCCGCGGTCGCGCAAAACTACGACTACTTGTCGGCACACCTCTGGCTGGCGATGGTGTACGCCCGTTTAGACCGAGATGACGACGCGGCCTGGGAAGTGGATCAAGTTCTGACTCTGAAGCCCGAGTTCTCCATCGGGTATTGGGTGAAAACCAGGCCTTATCGGCACCCGGACCAACGTCAGAAGTTCGAGGAGGGTCTGCGCCTGGCGGGTTTGCCAGACTAAGTTTCGCAGCAACGCTGAATTGTTGGCTTCGCCGTTTCCTTGCCGGACTATGCCGCGGCTGACTCTCTGAGGCGACGCAAAGCCAGCCGACGAACGTGGCGCCCCGTATCCGAGCGCCTCGCCGGGTGCGGCTGCATCTCGCCACCTGTGATCTCTAAGCATGTCAGCGCCCCGGACTTCTTGTCCGATATACGCGTGTCGATCATCACCACCATGTTCCCGTGGTAGGGGTGGGAGAACAGGATCTCTCTTCCGCGCACGGGGTTGTGACCGATGACCAGTTGCCGGGCCCGATACTTCTGCAGGATCTGCCGCAGTTCTTCGTTGTCAGGCGCGTCGCGCCGCTTCTTGCCGGTGTAACGATCCTTGCGGTTGGTGAGAGGCTTGTAGGCGCGGGTCCATAAAGGGCCAGTGTCGCGAAACCTGAACTCGGCGTTCTGGGGGGGCGGATCATCGGGCCCGGGGCGCGATCCTGCCTCGAACTGGCCGACTGTCCAGCGGGAACGATGGTCCGGCGCTTCCGCAATCCCCTGCCAGTAACGAATCCAGGCGCGGACGGTGGCATTGACCCGTTGCGGATGGTGGTGAAGGAGCCAGCGATTGACGCCGGCATGAGCAAAGATGACCTCCCCGAACTTCATAATCGAGTTTCTTCGCCGCAGCCATTGCGCGTAGACGGTCTCGCCGCGGAATGCGTCCTGGTAGCTGTCGGTGGCCGCGCCGGCAACCGGATATCTGCGAAACAGCCGGCGTTCAGCCTGGCGACGAATGCGCCCTCCCTGGCTGAGGGCAAGGATGTCATGATTTCCCAGCAAAGCATGCACAGCCCCCCGGGAGGCAGCGGCATCCTGTTCCAGGTGAATCACGAAATCCATGAGCAACCGCGAGTCGGGGTTGTCGCCCGCCAAGTCGCCGTTCAGCACCAGATGACTTCGACCGCCGCTCCAGCGCCCATCGCCGTCGATCAGGCCGCGCTGGTGGAGTATCGAGGCCAAGCCCACGAGATCACCCTGAATGTCGCCCACGGCAACCACCCGCTCGGGCAACGGTCGCACTTCCCACGGCACGCCGTCGGGCCGAAGGGTGACCCTTCCGTCCGGGCAATGGCAGAGCGATGGCGAGACGCGCGGGACGACATCGGATACTAGCCGCCAAAAGCGGCTGGCCATCAGATGGGTGCGGCGGCTAAACGCGCCGGGCTGGCCTGCAGGCATATTTCGCCATCTTCCTCGGCATACCGGTTCAATGACGGCTTGGCATCGGCCCGTACAGACGCCGAAGGCGGTGAGGCCTCCCGCATGGGAGACGGGCCACGGCCGGGATTTCCCGGTCTCACGCATTTGTCGTCGCAAACCCCAGTGAACTTTAGGCAGCGTGCGTGCCGGGCGCTGCGGGAGAACACCCCAGGCTTGTCCGCGGCGGCACGCCTGTATGGCCGGCAACGATGGTGGGCACGACAGCGCGCCGGACCAGCGTTCCGCGCGCAAGAATATCGTTCGAGCGTCAGGAAGAACTGTCAATGCGGCGGCGCAGAGCCGCCAATTCCTCGGCCAGGTCGGCTACCTGGCCCTCCAGGACCGAGACGCGCGCTTGCAGCTCCGGATGCACTTCACTTGGACCGGCGCCTGATGCCTGGGTCAGTTGGGATGCGGGTTCCACGTCCCCGGAGAACAGGTGGGCATAACGGGTTTCCCGGCGGCCGGGCTCCCGGGGAAGTTCGACCACATAAGGTCCATCCGCCCGCTCCGACAACTCCTTGAGCACCTCTTCCACCTCGTCCAGGTCCTGGAACTCGCACATCCTTGTGGTGCGGGAACGCAGCTCACCCGGGGTCTGGGGGCCGCGCAGAAACAGCACGGCAAGCACAGCAAGCTGGCGTCGCGAAAAGTCGAAAGTCCTGGTCAGCGTACCTGCGAGCTTGTGAGCATATCGGGGCACGCGCCCGCCCGCACCGCCTTTCTCCCAGGCCAAGTGCTTCTGGGAAAGCGCGCTCAGGGCGTCGAGCACCTGGTTCTCGCTCAAGCTCATCACCGGGTCCCGATTCGATTTCTGGTTGCAGGCGTTGGTGAGCGCGCTGACGGTCATGGGGTAATAGTCAGGCGTGGCCAGATCCTTCTCGACCAGGGAGCCGAGGACCCGGACTTCAATTGAATCAAGCTCAGTATTCAATCCTGCTCGCTCGGCTGGTTCTCGCTTCAGGGGCATGCCCGACACAATTGCGGCGAGCTGCCGGGCGCACGTCCCCCGGGTCAGTTCCCAGGCAACGCGCTCGGTACATGCGGATGGCCTAAGTCTAGCCTGCGAAACCGCTGGGCGCCCAATAACCCGCCAAGACCGGGGCATGGACAGTCTCGGGCGCAAGGTCCGGGCATGGAGCACGATCATGCCGGCGGACCAGTCCGCAAAGTCGACGTGGCACCCTGTAACCCGATGGTAAATAATCTTGCCTAAGCTTGTAGTCTTACCCCCGCGGCCTGCCGCCCTGACCAGGCGCCTCAGCCGCACGCATCCAGGGACTGGCCACGCGGGTGTGCAACGAAGGATCGGGAGGGGAGGGATAAAACGTGACCAACAGACGTGGTTCGTTAATCGCGTTCGCGGGCCTTGCCTGGCTTGCACCTGCCGCGGGCATGGCGGCAACGACAACCCCGGCGAAGGAGCCCCGGGGAGCGCCACCTTCCGCGCTGCCTGGAGCGAATACCGGATCCGGCGAGTGGCATCGCCCCACCGACTTGAATGTCCTGCGCGGCGTCCTGCAACGCCACGGCTGGCAGGTAGAGAAAGATGCCCAAGGGCAGCTGCTCCTGTTTCCAAGCCGGGTTCCGGAAAACCAGGCCAACCAGCCCATGGAGGAAACCACGCCGCAGGCAACATGTGCTCCGCCCGCCTGCGTTCCATTGGACGTGAATCTGATGCGCAAATTGCTGGCACCCACCGGCTGGCGGGTGGAGTCCGACGGCGAAGGCGGGGCACTGCTGTTTCCTGCCGGTGTAGCGAAGCCTGATCGCACGGAAATGGGCCGCGGGACGAAAGCGGCCGCGTCCCCCCCACCACCCGCAGGCATCAAGGTTAATGCCGACGTGCTGCGTGATCTGCTCTCGCCCGCCGGATGGCGCATCGAGCAGGAAGAGGACGGCACGGTAGTGCTGCTTCCGAGTGCCAAGACCGGCGACTCAGCGTCGCCGCCCGCCGCTTCGATCACCTCATCCGAGGCGGTGGCCATCGCCGCCGTGGAACCGCTGAGCGCTGCTCAATCGGAGCCGCCCGCGGCAATCGCACCCAAAGCACCGGCTGCGTCACCGAGGAAAGAGGAAAGCCGGCAGCACTCGGAAGGTATCCGCGCTCAGACACCGGAACCACAGCCAACCAGCAACGCAGCTCCCGCAAAGGTGAAGGCCGGAGTCATAACGGTTACGCCATACCCCCCAGGCGTGGTGTACGGCCCATACCGGTTTGCCTATCCCTACGGACCGCCGGTGATCTACCGAACGTTTCCCGCCCCGCCGTCACCCCCTCCGTTCCGGCGTCTGCCAGGGGCCTACACCACCGCTGAAACGACTGCGGAGCAGCCTCGGCGCGCTAATCCAACAACGCGTCGAGGTTGCTGTCCCAGGCGACGGTGAAAAAGACCCACGCATCTCTGGGTCTGTAAAAGGTCAGCAACCAGCGAGTGAAGCTCGTCTCTCGCTTCTCGACGTAGGTAAATCTAACGAGGGTATCCTTGATTTCGTCCGCCTCGACGAACTCGTAGCCGATGGTCGGCCCGAACCGGCGACTGACCATCGCGCGTGCACGAGAGAGCCGGTTGGAGAGCCCGAATTGCTCGTTACGTGCCACCGGAAAATGCGGCGCCAGCAGCTCCATGGCCGACCCAACCTCACCGGACACAAGCTTGGCCATCACTTTGTCGGCGAGCGATCTGGCTTCATCCAGGCTGGCAAGCGGGGGCGCCTGGGGCGTCATCTGCGCGGCTTGCTGAGCCTCCGCCGTCGTAGCGGGCGCAGCGGCGGGCGCTGGATCCGCTGCCATCAAGAAGCCTGGGAACAGGCACAGAACACAGACGGCAAGCAGTTTGGACATGGCGTGATCCCTCCTGGTGTTGTGTAGTCGTTATTCGAGGCAGGCCGGCGGAGAAGCTATGGTACCTGGCTTCAGTTCGGTCATCTACTGCTTCAGCCCATACCTGCCAATCAGCCGGTAAACGCTGCGTTCGCTGATCCCGAGGGTGCGCGCCGCGCTCGAGCGGTGACCTGCATGCTTCTCCATCACCATGCGCAGGTACTCCCGCTCGATTTCTTCCAGAGTCGGCTCGTGATCGAATGACAGAGTGAGCCCACCGGAGGACGGCGACTGAGACTTGCCAAAGGCAAGATAGTCGACGCTGATCTCGCGCCGCTCCCGAGACAGGATGATGGCTCGTTCGATGACGTTCTTCAGTTCCCGAATATTGCCGGGCCAATCATACGCCGTAAGCCGGCGCATGGCCTCGGCGGTGACCGTCTTGTTGATGCGACGGGAAAAATCATGATTGCGAATGAAATGCCTGACCAGGTCTGGAATGTCCTCGCGTCGCTGCCGCAAGGGCGGCACATCCAGAATCAGCCCGGCGAGTCTGTAGAAAAGATCCTGCCGAAACGCCTCGGCACGGGCCATCTCCTCCAGGTCGCGGTTGGTGGCGGCCACCACGCGCACATTCGCCTGCAGATCTCTGGTGCCCCCGACGCGCCGAAACCGCCCGGTTTCCAGCACTCGCAGGAGCTTCGCCTGGACGGAGAACTCCACTTCCCCAATCTCATCCAGAAACAGTGTGCCTCCCTCGGCCCCCTCGATCAGCCCTTTCTTCTGTTTCACGGCGCCAGTGAAAGCGCCCCGCTCATGCCCGAACAGCTCGGACTCAAACAGCTTCTCCTGTAGGGTACAGCAGTCCACCGCCACGAAATTGCGCTCGGCCCTGGCGCTGTTCAAGTGAATGCTGCGCGCGACAAGCTCCTTGCCTACCCCGCTCTCTCCCTGGATCAGGACCGTCATATCAGTCGGTGCGACGGCCTCGATCAGGTTGCCGACCTCCAGCAGCGCCCTGCTGCCTCCGATCATGGCCGCGTCGTTACGAGCCTCCAAGCTACGTTTGCAGAACTGATAATCCTGTCGCAGCGCTGCCGTATCCAAGGTT
Organism: Gammaproteobacteria bacterium; assembly: GCA_030066245.1. Lineage (GTDB taxonomy): Bacteria > Pseudomonadota > Gammaproteobacteria > JAABTG01 > JAABTG01 > JASJBY01. Next base: position 2,064 of record JASJBY010000101.1, on the reverse strand, counting down.
CGCGTGACCATCAGCTCCAGCTCTTCCATGTTTATGGGCTTCACGAGATACTCGGCTGCGCCGCTCTTCATGGCCTGCACTGCATCCCGCACTGACGCATAAGCCGTCAGCATGATGACCGGCTGGTCTGCGCACAGCCGCGGCAGCAAATCGAGGGCGTTCGCATCCGGAAGCTGAACGTCGGTAACAATCAGCTTGACCTCATGGGACTGCAGGTAGGCCTCTGCAGCCGCCCAGGTCTGCACGCCGTGAGGTGCGAAACCCATGCGCGAGAGCTGCTCCACCATGAAGCGGTTCAGAAGCTTGTCGTCCTCGAGAATCAGGACGCTCGATTTCACGCTGCGCTCTCTGCATCGGCGTCCGGATCTGGAAAGCTGACGGTGAACACGCTGCCTTTTCCGGGCACGCTACTGACTGTCAACTGCCCGCCGTAACGCTCCACATTGGTCCGGGAGATGGACAGTCCCAGACCGGTGCCTTTTTTGCCATCGGCCCGCCGACTGAAGAAAGGAGAGAAAATATGGGGCAGATCCTCGCCCTTGATACCGACACCCGTGTCCGCGATCACCGCCCGCACGTGACCACTCTGCCGCAGCGTGCGAATGCTCAGTCGGCCACCTTTCGGCATCGCGTGGAAGGCATTCTGCACCAGGTTCAAGATAACCATGCGCAGATCGCTTTCGCCGGCGATCACCCTGGGCTCAGTCGGATCCAGCACTTCTTCCACGGTAATCCCCCGCTGGGTCGCCTCCCAGGACAGCAGGGATACGGTCTCCTGAACCGCCGAATTAAGCGCTACAACCTGAGCCTGGGTTCCGCTGTAGATGCTGAGTTTCAGCAGCCGTGCGGTAACTTCAATGCAACGGTTGATCTCTTCATCAACCAGCTTCAGATACTCCTGCACTTCCGCTGCCGACGGCACTCCCCGACCCCCGATCCCCATGGCGGAGTCCAGGAATAATCGAATGGAGGTCAGTGGGTTGTGGATCTCGTGGGCAACGCCTGCGGCCAGCCTGCCCAGCTCGGACAACTTCTGCTCATGGGAGAACTGCACCGCGCTCTCCAGATCCCGAATCGACTCTACGACAAACCTGTCCTCATGCCCGTTTCGAGCTATGCGCATGGGCGCCGCATAGATCTCCACGTCCATGGTTGACCGGTTCTTGCGCAGGAGGCTGTGCACTGTCTTCAACGGTCTGCCGGTCTTCTCGATCTCATGCAGTGGACAGGTGAGCAGCGTTGCAGGACAGGGTTCCTTCCGCGCATAGCTGGCTGTATAGCAGCATTCGCCGATGCCCTCGCCGCTGCCAAGGCCCAACTGCCTGCGGTAAGCCTGGTTGGCAAGAACCACCCGATGGTTCCTGTCGATGACACGCAGCCCATCGGGCACGGCATCCACCAGACCCTGCAGGAATGCCTCCTTCTCCCGCAGCTGCTTCAAGCTCTGCTCCAGGCTTGCCGCCATGCCGTTGAAGCACCGGCCGAGTTCGGCCAGCTCGTCCTCGCCGGGCACATCGACCCTGGCATCCAGGGCGCCGACAGAGATTTGCCGACTGCCGGCGTGCAGCGCGCGTACCGGTTGGAGGACGAAGCGACGCATGAACCACCATCCACCTGTCAGCGTCACGAGCATCACGCAGACACCCGCCCCCATTAGGGCTAACGTCGTGTTGAGGGCATGCTGCCGGATGGGCGCAGCATCGTAGTCCACGAACAGCACGCCATTGATAGGATTCTCCTGCGCGGAGCCGTGACAGCCGGTGCACGCCTCCCGGTTTTGCACGGGGTTGACACTGCGCAGTACCGAGTACCCTAGCTCATTGGTGGTGAAGATGGTCGTGATGCCGTTTCCCGGTCCAGCCTGATGACACGCCTGGCAGGTAGCATCCCGGTTCCTGTCAAACTGCCTTCCCAGCATCTCAGGAGAGGATGCGAAGCGCACCTCGTTCGCCGGGTTGACGATCATGACGTTGCGGATGCCAGGCTGCTCTCCGAGGCTGCCGACGATATGGTGCAGCCCCTCGAGATCGCGCTTGAGCATGGCGTTCTCGAGTGAGGTCTGCA
>JASJBY010000100.1 GCA_030066245.1 Gammaproteobacteria bacterium | reverse complement strand
CCCGCGCTGCGCCTGGCCGGGTATGTCGGGCTGGGCGCGGCGCGGCTTGCCGGCTATGCGCCAATGCTGACCCCCGGTAAGGTGAGTGAGTTGATTCACCCGGACTGGGTTTGCGACAACCGGCAGGTCTTTCTGCAGCTGGGTTGGCGACCCCGTTTCGAACTGGAAGCGGGGCTGCGGCGCACCCTGGATTGGCCAGTCGGTGCCCCTCGCTGAACTATCCCACGCCGCGTATTTTTGTTCCGCCCACAGGTTTGTTCAATGGGCTTCACTATCGTTCGCGCCAAGCTTACTGCGGTAGAGCTCGCATTTGCTTCACGGCGTCGTTAACCGGATAATCAAGCGGTCATCCGACCTCGCTTGACGCAGCCACACCGATTTCGGAGCGTGCGAGGGCGGCACGGAAGTTCCCCGGGGTTTTTCACAATGTCCAGCCGAGCAGAGATCCTCGACCAGGTTTACGAGGTCCTGAGGCCGCATGCCAAAAAGGGGCAAGCGCTTACCGAAGACACCGAGTTGGTCGGAGATCTGAACCTGGATTCAGTTCAAGTTTTGGAGCTGCTGCTGGAAATTGAAGATCATTTCGATATTTCCATCCCCTTGAACGCTTTGCCTGACATCCACACAGTAAAGGACCTCGCCGGCGAGCTTGAGAAGATCGCGGGCTCCGTGTCATGAGTCTCTTCGACAAGTTTCAGGGCATTGCTTCGGTGCGTCGCGACCTTGATGAGCTCGGCATCGTGCCGTTTGGGGTCGTCACGGAACGACTGCTGTCTGCGACCGAAGGCATCGTAAACGGCAGGCGGACGATACTCGCGGGCACCAACAATTACCTGGGGCTGACGTTTCATCCTGAGTGCATCGAAACCGCTCGGGCCGCCGTGTTGGAGGAAGGCACAGGCACGACTGGCTCGAGGATGGCGAATGGCACTTACGCCGGGCACGAGGCTTTGGAGCAGGAACTGGCAGACTTCTTCGGTTGCGGCCAGGCCATCGTCTTCTCCACCGGCTATCAGGCCAACCTGGGAATGATTGCCACGCTGGCCGGCCCTGGTGACGTGGTTGTCCTGGATGCCGACTGCCACGCGAGCATTTATGATGCCTGCCGCCTCGGCGGCTGCGACGTCATCCGGTTTCGCCACAATGATGCGCAAGATCTGGAGAAGCGCCTGCGCCGTCTGGGTGAGCGGGCGCAGAACGCCCTGATCGTCGTGGAAGGCCTTTACAGCATGCAGGGCGATCAGGCGCCGTTGAGGGATATCGCTGCTGTTAAGAGACGCCGGGGAGGGTATCTACTGGTCGACGAGGCCCACTCCCTCGGCATGCTGGGGGCGAACGGTCGAGGGGCCGCCGAGGCCGCGGGCGTCGAGCAGGAGGTGGACTTTATAGTCGGCACATTCAGCAAGAGCCTCGGTGCCATCGGCGGGTACTGTGTCAGTCATCGGCCGGAGCTGGAGCTGGTTCGTTACGCCATTCGCCCCTATATCTTCACCGCGTCGCCGTCCCCATCGGTCATCGCATCCGTGCGTGTGGCATTGCGCGTTATGAGAGCCCATCCCGAGTTGCGTGAACGGCTTTGGGAAAACGCCCGCCGGCTCTATCACGGTTTTCGGGAGCTTGGCTACGACACCGGGCCCGAGCCGAGCCCTGTTCTGGCCCTGGCCATGCCGGGGCGGGAGCAGGCGTTGCGGATGTGGAACGCGCTCCTGGAGAACGGCGTGTATGTCAACCTGGTACTGCCTCCGGCCACTCCCAGCCACTACCCACTGCTCAGGTGCAGTGTGAGCGCGGCCCACACGCCGGAGCAGGTGGAGCGCATTCTCGGCACCTTTGCGGCGCTGCGCCGGCGGGCGTCGGCTGTTCATGACGGACCGCTCTCCGCCGAGGCCAATGCGGTATCCGGCGGAGCCGGTTGAGAGCAACCGCAACGCGGCGACTGGGCAGCGCGTGTCGGGTGCACTGCTGCCCGATTGACCGGGGAGTCACCTTTTCAGGACGGGTTTGTCGGCGTACACTTGTTTGAAGCGGAGCGCTTCGGCCGTTGACATCCGGGGGTTCAACCACGTAACGCGTTCCTTCACAGCGGGGGGAAATAACGTACAGCTTCGTCGAGCCTAGGGCTGCTGCCTGCCGGGCCACGTTGCCGTCTGTCTTATGCTCCCTCCGCCTGCATGCCGCCCTTTTTTTTGGGGACGTACGACTAGTGTCTATGAGTGCGGAGAAGATCAACCCTGCCCTGCCCGAGCGACCACCGGTCACGTGGCTGCTCATGGGGAGCAAAGCCGGGGACAACTCCCAGGTTCTTGCCTTGGGCGAGGCGCTGGGCTGGCCGTTTGAGATCAAGCGCTTTGCGTACAGAAAGTACGAGTTGATGACCAATCTCCTGCTCGGAGCGACGCTCGCAGGGGTTGATAAACAGCGGTCCAGTCGCCTGCTGCCCCCGTGGCCCGAGCTGGTGATTTCGGCGGGGCGTCGCAATGAGCCCATCTGCCGCTGGATTCAGGCCCAGGCCCGCCGGGATGGCCAACGGGTTCGCCTGGTCCACCTGGGCAGGCCCTGGGCGCTATACGAACGCTTTGACCTGGTGGTTACAACCCCCCAGTACAGGCTCCCGCAACGCCCTGGAATCGTGCATAACGACACACCGCTGCATCGCATCACCAAAGAACGTCTGGCGAGCGAACAGGCCATTTGGGCGCCGCGCCTCGCGCCTCTGCCCAAGCCCTATGTGGCGGTCGCAATCGGAGGAAACAGCGGGCCGTACACCCTGGACCGAAAGGCTGCCGGACGTCTGGCCCGCGAGGCCAGCAAGCTGGCAAACGAGCAGGGAGGCTCGTTGTTGGTAACAACCAGCGCCCGAACACCGCCCGGTGCAATCGCAGAGCTGGAAGCATCGCTGACCGCGCCCGCCTATGTTTATCGCTGGCGGCGTGACGCGACCGAGAACCCCTATTTCGCATTCCTGGGGCTTGCCGACGCCATCGTCGTGACTGGCGATAGCATGTCCATGCTGACAGAGGCCTGTGCGACCCAGAAACCCGTGTATATATTCGACCTGGGAGAAGGTCCGTACGCCATGCGACAGATGCCTGGCGAGGATCGGCCCCGCGGCGTTAGCCGGGAGAGATTTCGCTGGAAGCAGCTGGACAGGGATTACCTTCGGGCCTTCGTCTACAGGAATGCCATGCGCACCGGACCCCGACGGCTGACACGCGACATCGGCATCATCCACAAGCGCCTGGTGGAGACCGGACGCGCCGTCTGGCTGGGAGACCGCTTTCCCGCGGGCCACAGAGTCCCTCCCCTGCAAGACTTGGAGCGCGCTGTGCACCATGTGCGAGCGCTGTTCAAAGAGGCCGGCGACGACAAGGGCGTCGAGCAGCAGGGCACAGGCCGGCGTTTCGTTTTGCTCGGCCGCTGAACTCGCGCCAGGCAGGCGCCTCTGCATCCGGTTTAGCATTCGCGGTGGGAGCCGTACCGGCACGAGCCGCCGGGACACGCTGTGTATACCTCCCTGTCGGCTCGACGGCCGCTATCCCTGCGGCCGACGGTCCCGTCCACTCATGCCGGTACGGCCCTAACCGAACACCGATGGGCGCCTCGGTCACGTCCATTTGCGTTGTCCACGGCAGAGTCGCGGGAGATGATCCGGCGCGCAGATTGTGGGTTTTGCTTGATGGCGCCCAGGTCAGGCCGCTGTCGGAAAAATTGGCTTTGTTTCCAGTGGGGGTGTGCGCTCCAGCAGTTCCAGAGCGTCGTGGCGCACATGGTTCTGTTTCATCTCATCCCTGAGCATCTGCTCCGTGATGATGCCGTTGTCCATGCATTCGCGAAGCAGACCGAAGAACAGGCGCTCCTGATTGGGGTCCGGGTGCCGCTTGTAGTGTCCCAGGAATGCGTATTCGCCGAAGAGCTGGCGTCGGGCCCGTAACAGCCAGGCAACCGGCGGAAACAATCTGAAGCGTTCTGCCGGTCTCCAGTCGGTGGGCAGGCCTGTCTTCCAGGGCTGCGTTTTGCGCCGGGTGTTGTGGAGCATCTTCGTGTTCGCAGTCAGCTTGTCGAAGTCATTCCATTCGTTTTCGAACAGTCCGATGCTCTCGCGTTCCTCAAGCTTCAGACAGATCCACGGCATGTAGTCGCGCTCGAAGCGAAACATTTCGTTGAACTGCTCTTCCGTGCGCCAGTGAGTCAGCTTTGCGCAGTCCAACAGCATCACACTGCTGGCCAGGCAGCCGTCTATATAGCCCTTTGGTCCGGAACGTTTGCGACACATGATGGCGTGGCCATGCATATCCCGGGAGAGTAATTCCCAGACATCGCCGACGGCGAAGATATCGGGATCGATGACCACGGCACGTCCCTTATAGCCCATCAGCTCCGGCGGCAGGAAACGCAGCGGCGTAAACGACTGTAGGTCTTCCATAATCCAGCGGCGTTTCACCCCGTCACGAAGATAAAGGTGCCCCTCCTTTTCCCGCAGGAAGGCGAAATCCTCCGTATGGATAATGCGTACGTCGAACCGGCTGCTGTGCTTTGAGTTGCGTCGCAGGGCATAGTCGGCGACTAGTGCGCCGACGATCTGCTTGTGGTTCGTGTGGATGAAAACGGAGTAGTCCACGACTGATTTCCTCTTTCTGCCGCCGCGGGCCGAGCGGCGATCTATATCAGAACGTCATGCGGGCAGCAAGGCAGCCTGCGCCCGGTATCGACCGTATTCGGCACAATGGAACATTCGCCGCCTGGGCCTGCGATCCGGCGCCGACCAGAACCGCCGCCTGCCTGTCCATCACTGGGTAGAATGCGTTTTGCATTGGCGAAGGATTGGCGCTGCTCAGGCACTGGCAGCAACGCCAGCCCCGGAGGACGCTTTGCGCTCGTCAGGTCCAGTGGCAGCGGAACCGTCGTAGCGGAAGGACGGCGATAGTCCTTCTTCGACCAGGCGGTCGATTTCGGCGACCTGTGCGTCTTCGAAGTAATCCCGATAACCACCAACCTTGGCACGGCGCACCTTGTAGGAGTCCGGGTTGTTGCGGTCCCCGGGCACGACGCGCGCGCCGCTGGATTTGAACGTCTTCTTCTGTTCCAGCTTCTTCATGTTCTCGTAGGCTGCGAACTCTACAGCTTCCCGCACCTGCTGTTCGGTACCGGGTGTGCCAATGAAGTCGAGGACCTTGCCCAGCCACTGAACGGGGTCGGCGCGCATATCCTCGTAGCGGACCACAAGGACCTCCCCAAGCTCCGGTATGGCCTCTTCCCAGCCGTTGAAGTAACGCACGATTTTGGGCACGCCGCAGCTGGGATTCATGACGAAGTCGTAAAGCGAGATGTCGGCGCCATGCGGGGGATAGTCATTGAGCAGTTTCTTTGACGGCCGCATTCGGTGCTTCCATTGGAAATACTGCGAGACCGCCACGTCACGAGGGTCCCGAACCAAGAGCACGATACGTTTTCCGCTGAAGTGCGCTTTTGAGCGCCAGTTGCCCGTGTAGTCCCGAAGGTAGTTGTTATGGCTGAAGAGCACGCTCGGAATAGCAGGGTTGATGCGTTTGAAGTTGTCGTATCCGATCAGCGCGCTATCCGACAGCCCGTGCTTGACCTGGTAAAAGCGTGAGAGCATGACCCGTAGCCACGTACGGCCACTCTTGCCCCAGGACATGAGGACCCAGTCCGCCAGGAGCAGCTTGCGGTACTCCTCGCGACCGCGAAGCCAGCGTTCCAGGGCCTTGCGTCGGCGTCTCGGCAGAAAGAACGCACCGCCTACTATGAGCACCCGGAGCCCGCTTCGCCATTTGTCGTGAATCTCAGACATCCCGAAGTCCCGTGGTGTCGCGACGCACATGGGTTGCTGCACCAGGAAACACAATGACAACAACCAGCCCTCTGCGTCAGTCGATTTCGTCAAACATGTTATATTACCAACCCTGTGTACCGCGTGCAGTACTCCACGCTCCGGGACCACTGAGTCCAATCTCCATCCGAGCCTTTTTCCGAGGGAAATACGGCATGGCAGGAGCGGGTCACGCCAAGTTCCAGTGCAGGAGACCATGATGTCGTTAATCGACCTGAACGCTTTCGATGCTGCGCCGCTGCAGCGCGATCCCTTCGATTTTCTGGTTGTTCCCGGCTTTCTCTCACCGCAGGCCCTGCAAGCGGTGAATCGCGACTTCCCCGACCTCGCGGGGCCCAGCAACTATGCCATAGAGGACGTCACGAACTACGGTCCGGCGTTCGGTCAGCTCCTGGAGGAACTGAACGCGCCCGAGGTGGCGCAGCATTTCGCAGCGAAATTCGGCGTGACCCTGGATGGCGCTCCCCTTGCCGTGAGCGTTCGCAAGTACTGTGAGAAGAGCGACGGTAACATTCACGCCGATCACTGGAGCAAAATCATAACGACGCTGATCTATTTCAACGAGGACTGGCCGCACGAGGGGGGCAGACTGCGCATGCTCCGCTCCAAAGACGACATCGAGGACTATACCGCAGAGGTGGCACCCGAGGGCGGGACATTGCTGGCCTTTCGCCGCACGGACCACTCTTACCACGGGCACAAGCCATTCGTGGGCGAGCGCCGCATCATGCAGTTCAGCTGGGTGCGGCACAGTCGCATGTCCCAGTACGTGCGCGATATCCGTGGCCTGACGCGCCGCGTCCGGCGAATGGTCAAAGCGGTGTAGGCGGGTCGGCGCATTGGAATTCGCTCGTGCGCGTGACGGGGGACGCCACCGGAGGGCTGCCTGCAAGTAGAGCGATCGCACCCGCCCGGGGCATCGCCCGAAGCCCGGGTTATGTCCGTCGCTCGCCTGACGCTGGTAACGGATGCGCACGGACCCGGCACCTTGTCCGTGTCACAGCTGCACCTCAATGCGTGCACCGCCGCCCTCCCGGTCCTGGATTCGAATGCGCCATCCGTTGGCATCTGCCAGCTGTCGGGCGATAGCCATACCCAGTCCGCTGCCGCCGGTATCCGCGCTCCGGGACTGCTCCAGACGGTGAAAGGGGCGAAACACGGCCTCCCGTTGCTCCGGCGGAATACCAGGTCCGCGGTCCATGACGGCGACGACCGCATGCCCTGCAGCGCAGCCCAGGCTGAGAGTCACCGGTGCACCCTCCCCATAACGCAGCGCATTCTCCACCAGGTTGGCCACGATCCGCCGCAAGGCCGTGACGTTGATGTCGCGGACACACGGCGATTCTGGAGTCCACTCCACGCGACGCTCCAATTCGTTCGCCTCTTCCGCCAAATCGGTGATGAGACCGGTCACGTCGCAGGCTTCGCTTCGCCCGGCCTCCAGATCACGGCTGAGCTCCAGGGCATCCGCGATCAGCCGGCTCATGGCTTCCAGGTCGCGCTTTATGCCGTTCACGAGTTCCGGTTCCTTGCGCGTTGGCAGCATCTCTACAGCCAGTCGCATCCGGGAGATGGGCGTGCGCAGGTCGTGGGATATACCCGCGAGCAGGGTTGTTCTGTTATCGATGAGGTCACGTACCTGCTGGTCCATGCGATTGAACTGCCGAGTCAGTGAGACGAGCTCCGTGGGTCCGGTCTCAGGCAGGGGAACCGCCTCCTTGCCTTTGCCGACGCGTTCAGCGGCCTCTGATAGCAGGTGCAGGGGGCGTGTGATCCGACGGGTCAGTATCATGGCCGTGATCAACACCAGTGCAGTGCTCCCGAGCACCACCAGCAGCAAGGCGGCTGGCGTGCGGGCGCCCATGCGACTGCGCGGAAAGCCGATGCGCAGGTATTCGCCGTTGACCTGCATTTCTACCCAGTACCAGGGCTCTCCGTCCACGGCGTTGCCGCCGATGGGCAGCCGCTCGCCGCTCCGTGTCTGCAGAGCGGAGTCGACCATGGAGACGTACGGCAGGTAGTAGGGGACTTCTTCCAGCTCCACCTCGTCGGTGCTGACCTGTAAGCCGTAGCTCTTGTAGACTTCTGCGGCGTAGCGGCTGCGCGTCAGCTTCGGCTGCAGAGACCAGCTGCGGGCGACGACGAGAATGAAGGCGGCCAGGTCATCAGCAGAACGTCTGGCGACAGGAACTTGGACGTAGTAGGCCACCGCCGCCAGAGTGAAGAGAGCGAAATAAACAAAAGCAATCGTGAGGGTCAGGGCCGCCTTGGCGAAGAGCGAACGTGGAACGAGGCTCCAGGTCACGAAGTGTTGCCCTCTGGCGCAAACAGGTAGCCCTCTCCCCACACCGTGCGGATGTAGCGCGGGTCCTTGCTGTCGTCTTCGATTTTGCCCCTCAGGCGGGCAACGCGCACGTCAATGCTCCGGTCGAAAGGTGTGTGCTCGTAGCCCTTGATGAGGTCGAGCAGCGTATCCCTACTCAGAACGCGGCTTGGGCGCTCGACGAATATGCGCAGCAAGGTGAACTCACCGCTGGTGAGTGTTACCTCTTCGCCGTTTCGGGTCAGGCGCTGGGACGCCGTGTCCAGTCGGTATGGCCCAAAAGCGTAAACCGCTTTCTTGCCGGTCGGGGCGGTGGTGCCGGTGCGGCGTCGCATGACGGCGCGAATGCGAGCAAGCAGCTCCCGCGGATTGAACGGCTTGCCAAGATAGTCGTCTGCGCCAACCTCCAGGCCGACGATACGGTCCACATCCTCCCCACGCGCCGACAGAATAACGATAGGTACATCGCTCTCGGCCCTCAGGCGCCGGGCCACCGCAAGCCCGTCCTCCCCGGGCAGCATCAGATCCAGGATGACCAGGTCTGCCTGCTCCTTGCACAGGCAGGCGTCCATGGCGGCACCGTCCGGTACTGCCGTCACCCGATACCCTTCCTGGGTCAGGTAACGGGTGAGCAGGTCCCGAAGTCCCCCATCGTCGTCGACGATTAGCAAACGTTGGTTTTCACTTTCCATGGGCCCTAGTCTCGCCGATCTGCCCGCGCTCGGGCAGGGGTCTGAAACAACCCGTTACAAAACCACTCAGTGCCGAAATTATCGCGCAATACCCACGCACGAACATAGGCCGCGTGCCTTGGATAGGAGCCCGCGGCCCTGCTCACCGGTTCACCGATGAGCTGCTAGAGCCAACGACACTCCAGGCGTACATCCAGACCGGTAAGCTTACCCGGGCAATGTGACACTGTCAGGCTGGGCCGCGTCCGCGCCAGGGTGCCCGACCTAGCTCCATCGGTCACGACGTCTCCGCAAACCATGACGTAAAGGTGGTCACAATGGTTTACGCACTCACAGGTTTGATCTTAGCGACCATGTTCGGTGTCGGTGCCGTCACGGTATACGGATACCAGGGACTGCTCGTTAATCCCTGGATCGACTGCGTCTTCTGGTGGTTGGTCGGAACGGGCGGGCTGCTCGCCGCAGTGGATACCTTCGGGCACAGCCGCCGGCAGTCGCGCCGCTGGAAGCTGCCAGGAGCAGGGCAGGCCCTGGCTGGCCGTTAAGCGCCCCGCTGTTCGCGCCGGCCGCCACGCCTGCGGTCGAGGGCGAGGGAGAGTACGTGGGTGGAGTGACTCACGTGCTCGACGACGGCACGTTGCGTATGGACTACAAGGGCGGCCAGACCCGTGTCCGTGTGCAAGGCATCCGGGCCGCCGACCGGCCGGGCCGCACGTCGAGTCGAACGGACTTGCTAGGGTCGCTTCGCGGGTGTGTCCTGGCGGTACCCGGCTGGTTACCGGCCCTGTCATGGCCCTGCCGTGACGCGGTGAACGCGACCACAACGTTCTCCTCTGAACCTCTCCTGGTTGGAACCCTGGTCGGCCCTGGGTGTCTCTCGTCATGCTTAAGCGCGTCTCTCATCCAACCACACGGCAACAGCCCGCCGGTGGCGCTGGTGACAGCGAAGAGCTTTCCGATATAGTCACCGACCTGTGCGGGGTGGTCTCCGGAGCGGGAGGCTGCGTCCCCAACAGGTGATGTGACGGCGAGGAGGAAACACATGCATCGTTTGGTCAGGTCGGTGGTACTGGCGTGCGGCCTCACGGGGGCGTCTTCGGCATGGACAGTCGATGAGACGACCGCGCCGAATCCTTCCGGAAAGGACCATGAGCAGCGCCTCCTGGCCAATGTGCGCCAGCTCATTTTCGACGGTCGTCGGTCGGGCGAAGGTTATTTCTCTGCAGATGGACGCCAACTGGTTTTCCAGAGTGAACGCGAGCCGGGAAACCCTTTTTACCAGATCTACCTCATGGACCTGGAGACGGGTGACACCCGGCGCGTTTCGACCGGGACCGGAAAAACCACTTGCGCGTGGATTCATCCGCAGGGCGACAGGATACTCTTCGCCGCAACCCACGCCGACCCGCAGGCCCGAGCAAAGCAGGTCCAGGAGCTTCAAAAACGTGCAGCTGGAACGGCCAGTCGGTACTCCTGGAGCTTCGATGAGCACTATGACCTGTACGATGTGCTCGCGACCGGAGAGCAGCTTACCAACCTGACCGACACTCTTGGTTATGACGCCGAGGGGTCCTGGTCACCGGACGGCAAGCTAATCGCTTTCGCCTCCAACCGGCATGCCTACGAAGCGCCCCTCTCCGAAGAAGAGCAGAAAACCTTTGTTTACGACAAATCCTACTTCATGGAGATTTACGTCATGGCTGCCAATGGCAGCCAGGTGAGGCGTTTGACCGACTCGGCGGGTTACGACGGTGGGCCATTCTTCAGCCCGGACGGACGGCGTATCGTATGGCGGCGGTTTTCCGTAGACGGCGCCCAGGCAGAGGTTTGGACCATGAAGGTCGACGGCACGGACAAGCGCCAGATCACTTCCCTGAAAGCCATGTCGTGGGCTCCCTTCTATCATCCCTCCGGCGACTACATCGTTTTCGCCACCAACCGGCATGGCTTTGCCAACTTTGAGCTTTACATAGTGGACAGTGCCGGAACGAAAAAGCCGGTTCGCGTCACCAGCACTCCCGGTTTCGACGGTCTCCCCGTGTTTGCTCCGGATGGTCTCAGGCTGGCTTGGACAAGT
>JASJBY010000099.1 GCA_030066245.1 Gammaproteobacteria bacterium | reverse complement strand
GCCAAACCTTCGGACCTCATACCGGAGCTGCAGGGTCGTCTGCCCATTCGAGTTGAGCTGGATGCGCTTGGTGTTGAGGATTTCGTGCGTATTCTCACCGAGCCTGATGCCTCCCTGACGGAGCAGTACGCCGCTCTCATGGAAACCGAAGGGGTTACGCTTGAGTTCACTGCAGATGGCGTTGCGCGGGTTGCAGAGGTCGCATGGCAGGTCAACGAGAGAACCGAAAACATCGGGGCGCGACGCCTGCACACGGTCATGGAGCGGTTGCTGGAGGAGGTGTCTTTCGAGGCCCCGGAGTGGGAGGGGCGTGCCATAGTCATCGATGGTACCTATGTGGACCAGCATCTTGCTGATCTGGCGGAGAACGAAGACCTCAGTCGCTACATACTATAAGCGGCCAGGCCTCAAGTCTGAGGCCAACGACCGAAATTTCACCGACCCATCGAGGCGCATAAGCGTGAGCAACGACAAGCCGACCCCCACGGAGCTCAATCTGCACCAGAAGTCCCGGACGCTGGAAATCACTTTTGACGACGGTGCGCGGTTCAACCTTCCCTGCGAATACCTGAGGATATACTCTCCGTCCGCTGAGGTCCGCGGTCACGGGCCGGGCCAGGAAGTGTTGCAGGTGGGCAAGGAGAACGTGAACATCACCAAGATCGAGCCGGTTGGGAACTACGCCGTTTGCCTGCACTTCGACGATGAGCACAATACCGGCATATACGCCTGGGAGACGCTCTACGAGCTTGGTGCGAATTACGAGAAGTACTGGGCCGAGTACCTTGCCGCTCTGGAGCAGGCGGGGCACAAACGTCAGTCCCCTTCCTGACCACCAGTGAGCATGCGTGGACGCGGCAGACTCCGTGTCCGGGAGAGACTACAAAGCAGCCGTGATGATAGCCCTGCGTTGTGAAAAAAAGGTGGCGCCGCGGGAAGGCCCATCCGGAAATACGCACTCTCCGGGGCATAGGGCATCCGGACAGGTAGGCAGCTTCTCTGGCCGGACATCGGTCTCCCCTCAACCTGAAGCGGAGTTGGCATGAAGACGACGCATTTCGGATTTCAGCGCGTGAAATCCGAGGACAAGGCCGCCAGGGTCGCCGACGTCTTCGATTCGGTGGCCGGTCGCTACGATCTGATGAACGATCTGATGTCTTTCGGGGTGCATCGTCTTTGGAAACGTTTCACGGTGGAGATCAGCGCAGTCCGGGACGGACAGCGGGTGCTTGATCTCGCCGGCGGAACGGGTGATCTGGTTGCCTATTTCGCCAGCCGGGTGGGCGAAAGCGGTCAAGTCGTCCTGGCGGATATCAACGACAGCATGCTTGCTGTGGGACGCGAGCGCCTTTTGAACCGGGGAATCGTGGCGAACGTCCAGTATGCGCAGATCGATGCGGAGCATTTGCCGTTTCCAGACAACTGCTTCGATTGTGTCGCCATCGCATTCGGACTCCGCAATGTCACCCACAAGGACCAGGCACTGGCCGACATGTGGCGTGTCATCAGGCCGGGTGGCAAGGCACTGGTGCTTGAATTTTCCCAGGTCACGATCTCGGCTCTCAGGCCGCTCTACGATCTTTACTCCCTCAAGGCCTTGCCCCTGATGGGGAAGCTGGTGGCTGGCGACGCTGAGAGCTACCGCTACCTGGCTGAATCTATCCGCATGCACCCGGACCAGAACACCCTCAAGGCGATGATGGAAGCAGCGGGCTTCGAACGTTGTGATTACTTCAACCTCACCGCAGGGGTGGCAGCATTGCACCGCGGATGGAAGCTGTAGCGCGATCGGCCGGCCGCCTGCTGGCCGGGCCCCGGGCCAGGCGCGGCGCAGAACGGGCCCGTTGGAGGTAGCTCTTGGAGGGCTCGCCCGGCGCACTGGGGCTCGTGGAGGCGGCGGTCAATCGCTACCTTGGCCTGGACCCCGAGTCATTGACTGCACTGTCGAAGTTCTCGGGAAAAGCGGTGGCGGTGGAGCTTCTCGGCCTGCAACGCACCGTCCTCGTGCACATCAACGGACGAGGCGTTCATCTGACCTCGAACCTGGAACGGGAACCCGATGCGCTGGTGCGCGGGACCCCCGCGGCATTCCTGCGGGGATTGATCTTTCAACAGCCGGCGGAAACGGCCTTCGATCCGGCAATCGTCGTCGAGGGGGACACCGCCCTGGTGCTCAGCATACGAGCCGTGTTGCTACGGGTCGACGTCGATTGGGAAGAGCTCTTCTCGCACTACCTGGGAGATACGCTCAGCCATCAGCTCGGCAATCTGTCCAGGGGGGTGAAGCGCTGGGGCGGGCGGGCCCGGCAAACGCTGATGCAGGACATGGCGGAGTACCTGACGGAGGAAGCACGCTACGTGGTTCAACGGAATGAGCTGGATGCCTTTGTCACGGCAGTGGAGCGGCTGCGGGACGATGCGGAGCGGCTGGCGCAGCGGGTACAGCGGCTGGCGGGCCGGCGAGCGGAGAGGGAGTCGTGATTAGACCCGGCCAGGCGCTGCGCCTGATCCACATCAACATAGTGCTGGTGCGCCACGGTCTGGATGAGATTGTTCTCGCCACTCACCTGTTCCGGCCGGTGCGCTTCCTACTTTATCTTCTGCCCTGGCACTGGTTTCGTCGCCAACCTCGCCCACGCTCAGAGCGGATTCGGCGGGCTCTCGAGGAACTGGGTCCGATATTCGTGAAGTTCGGTCAGATCCTGTCGACGCGGCGCGATTTGCTTCCGGACGACATTGCCGAGGAACTGGAGCGTCTGCAGGACCGCGTACCCGCTTTTCCCGGTGCCGAGGCGAGGCGAATTGTGGAGCAGGCCTACGGGACCGCTCTGGAAGACGCCTTTCTTTCCTTTGATGAGCAACCCCTCGCGTCGGCTTCCATTGCACAGGTGCATGCCGCCCGCCTGCGCGACGGCAGGGATGTGGTGGTCAAGGTAGTCCGGCCCGGTATCGAGCGCGCCATCAGGCGTGACGTGGCACTGCTCTACACGCTGGCCGGCCTGGCCGAGCGTTATTGGCGAGATGGTCGTCGACTGCGTCCCCGGGAGGTAGTCGCGGAGTACGAGAAGACCATCCTGGACGAACTGGATCTGCTGCGCGAAGCAGCTTCCGCTTCCACATTGCGACGCAATTTCGCAGACTCCGATCTGCTCTACGTGCCAGAGGTGCACTGGCCGCTCACGCGCCACGACGTCATGGTCATGGAGCGCATCGACGGGGTGCCGGTAAGCGACGTGGATGGGCTGCGTGCTCAAGACGTGGACCTGGCCGAACTCTCGGAGCGGGGAGTGGAAATCTTCTTCACGCAGGTGTTCCGCGACAATTTCTTTCACGCGGACATGCACCCAGGAAATATTTTCGTGTCGACCCAGGATCCCGCCAGGCCCCGCTATCTGGCGGTGGACTTCGGCATCATGGGAAGCTTGAGTCCTGCCGACCAACAATATCTAGCGGAGAATCTTCTGGCTTTTTTCAACCGGGATTATCGGCGGGTCGCGGAGCTGCACGTCATGTCCGAGTGGGTGCCGCCCGGAACCCCGGTGACGGAGTTCGAAGCGGCGATCCGCAGCGTCTGTGAGCCGATCTTCGAGCGGCCTTTGAAGGATATCTCCCTGGGCCATCTGCTGCTCCGCCTGTTCCAGACAGCCCGTCGTTTCGACATGCACGTACAGCCGCAGCTGGTGCTGCTGGAGAAGACGCTGCTCAACATCGAAGGTCTGGGACGCCAGCTGTATCCCGAGCTGGATCTGTGGAAGACAGCGAAGCCCTTCCTGGAGAACTGGATGCAGGAACGGCTGGGGGTGCGCGCCCTGTTGCGTGAGGTCCGTTCTCAACTGCCCCGGTGGGGCGAGATACTGCCTGCATTGCCGGCGCTGACTCATGATGTGCTGCACCAGGCGAGGGAGGGTAGCCTGAAAGTGGAGTGGCGGTCGACAGAGATCAGACAGTTGCGTCATGAAGTCCGGCGGGCAAATCAGCGCACGGTGTTGGCCATAACGGGGGGGGCGCTTGTGATCTCGGCGGCAACCATCCTGGCGCTGGATGGTTTCACGCCGGTCATGCTTGGGCGGGCGCCGCTGGCAAGCTGGGTACTTGGCGGGTTGGGCGGTCTGGTTTTACTGGCCGCCTGGCCAAGCGATTACGAGTGACTGTGCGCAAAGCCGCCACGGCTCGGCAGCAGGTTTGAGTCGGCGCTCTTGTCGTCCGCGTCCTTTCGGTTCAGCCCGCCGCAGGCCCGCCGGCGAAGGACCGCGGGACATTTGTGGGCAGACGCGCCGTTTGCTGGGCGCTATTGACCTGGGCGCTGGAGCTTGGATTCTACCTCTTTGCGTGTATCCTGCCCGGCCAGCACCTGGATGAGGTGCAGTGCAAAATCCATGGCAGTGCCCGGGCCGCGCGAGGTGATGACTTTCCCGTCCTGGACAACCGCGTCGGTACGGATGTTGATGTCGGCCAGACCGACTCCGTCGAGGACACCCGGGAAGCTGGTTGCCGCTTTCCCGGTGAGCAGCCCCTCGGTCGCCAGGACTTTCGGCGCCGCGCAGATGGCTGCCGTGAACTTGCCGCTGTTGGCCATATCCCGGAGAAGTTGTCGCACTCTCGGGTCATTGCCCAAGTGGTCGGCGCCGGGCAAGCCGCCCGGCAGCACCACCATGTCGTAGTCTCTCTGTAGGGCCTGGTCCAGCTCCGTGTCGGGGATGAGCGTCACGCCGCGACTGGCCCTCACCGGGCTGGCATCCAGGCCGGCGGTCACAACGGTGATTCCGGCGCGGCGCAGCAGGTCGATGATGGTGACCGCTTCAAGTTCCTCGCAGCCCTGGGCGAGGGGGACAAGGACAGTTGCCACGGCTGGTGCCTCCTGTTTCGGTTGACTAATTGCGAAGCGGGAACCAGCTGCACGCCGCGCTTAGGCAGGGTCGGCAGCAGTTGTTCGAGTATGTCGAGGGTCTCGGCGTGGGGATGGCCGATGCCGACCGCATAGCCCTGTTTTTTTGACAGCGCG
The DNA here is from genome assembly GCA_030066245.1 of Gammaproteobacteria bacterium. GTDB lineage: Bacteria > Pseudomonadota > Gammaproteobacteria > JAABTG01 > JAABTG01 > JASJBY01. Next base: position 5,941 of record JASJBY010000099.1, on the reverse strand, counting down.
ACCAGCTTCTCGAATTGCCGCGCGATTTCCGCGTGTTGCGGCGTGTTGTCCAGAAATACGTCCCGCTTCAGGTGCGGAATACCGTAGCTGGCCGCCATGTGCTCGGCAACGGTTTCGCTGGTGGTCCGACTGTCGAGAAAATACAAACCGCCATGGGCCTTGAGTGTTTCCATCAGCCAGGCCATGGACTGCGAGTTCTGAGTGAGCAGGCTGCCCATGTGATTACTTACGCCTACCACGTGGGGAATGGAGTCCAGGTCGGCACGCACGGTTTGAATGACCTGGGTCTGCGACATCTCCCGGGTCAACGCGCCGGGTCCAAGTGCACGGCCTGTGAGCGACTCCATGGGCAGGTGAAGAATGACTTCTCGACGCTTTTCGTGGGCAAGGAGCGCCAGGTGCCGGGCGTAAGGTGTGCCGGGCAGGAACGATAAGGTAACGTTGCCAGGAAGAGCGACAGCGCGTTCGCCGTCCTTGCGTCGATATCCCAAATCGTCGATGACTAGAGCGATCTGCGTGACGTGACCTTCAAGAGCGGGCACGGCGGTCGACAGCAGCCATGGTGCCGTGCCTAACACACACAGCAGCGCCGCGGAGACGATGTGGGTCAGCCTAGCTCTTTTTCGCCTGCAGTATGGCCAATCCTTTGAGCAGATTAAGCGCTTCGTAGAGCGGATAGTCTTCGCTTGCCAGAGCTGCACTGCTGTTATCGCTTCCCTTGTTCTTTGCCGGCGCTGAGCCGTTCGAAGTCTCTTCGGAATCGCCGTTGCTTAGATGCCCCGATAGATCTGCTTCCTTCACAGGCTCCAGGGACGCCTCCCCTACCCGAGCGACCTTGAGCTCCTCAAGCTCGATGTCGGGGGTGATTCCTTCCGCCTGTATGGACCGTCCGGCGGGAGTGAAGTAGCGTGCAGTCGTCAGCTTCAAGGCCGCGCCGTTGTCCATGGGCAGTATAGTCTGGACGGATCCCTTGCCAAAGGTTTTGCTGCCAATGATTACCGCACGCTTGTGATCCTGGAGCGCACCGGCCACGATTTCGGACGCCGACGCGGAGCCGCCGTTGACGATCACCACCACCGGCGCGCCCTTCAGGATGTCGGTGGGCTTGGCGTTGAAACGAAGCTCCGAATCCGCGATTCTCCCGTCGGTCGACACGATGGGCCCTTTGTGCAGGAAGGCATCGGCGACGGAGACGGCCGCGCTCAACACGCCGCCGGGGTTGTTGCGTAGGTCGAGAACCAACCCCTGGAGCGCGTTGTCGTTCTCGCGCTTCAACCGGCTGATTGCGTTGCGCAGGTTGTCGCCGGTTCGCGACTGAAACTGGGTAACTCGCACGTAGCCGTATCCAGGCTCCAACGTGCGCGCTTTGACGCTGCGTACTTTGATCACGTCTCGAACAATCGTGACGTTTAGCGGCTGCTGTTGCCCATCCCGCATAATGGTGAGCACGATTTTTGACCCCGGTTTGCCCCGCATCAGCTTGACGGCCTCATTCAGGGTCATCCCCTTCACTGGCGTGTCGTCCAAGCGGATTATGAGGTCCCCGGCCTTGACACCGGCGCGCTCCGCGGGCGTGTCGTCGATGGGCGCCACGACCTTGACGAACCCATCCTCCATGGTGACCTCGATGCCAAGGCCGCCGAATTCTCCGGTGGTCCCGACGCGCAGCTCTTTATACGCCTCCGGTTCCAGGTAAGCGGAATGAGGGTCCAGTCCTGAGAGCATGCCCCGTATGGCATGGTTGAGGAGGTCTTCATCCGGCACCTGCTCCACGTAGTCATTCTTGATTTTTTCGAAAACCTCGGCAAAGGTTCGCAATTCCTCCAGCGGCAGTGACGCCGTGTCGTGCTTTTCCGCCAGGACCCCTTGGCCGAGAGACAGAAGCACCCCCAGTGCCAGGCCCAGCACCAGGATGGGAAGATTGCGTATGGTCGTTCTCATGGAAGTCCTCTGAACGGGTACTGTCTGATTCCAAGTCATCTAATCGCGTCTGGCGGACCGCTGTCGCGGCGCCTGGTCAACAGGCTATCGGCAGGAAACGTGCTGGGCTAGAGTCGGCACTTGCCATCCCTCTCGTGGCAGGAAGCCAAGAATACTCGCCGCGTGGGTAGTCAGACAAGCTTTCGAGCCTGCTAGCCGCGACTCAGCCAGGCGGATGGGTTGAGCGGTAATCCACGGTGCCGAATTTCGAAGTACAGCCCCGGCTCCGTTCGCCCTCCGCTATCCCCCACCGTCGCTATCGTGTCTCCGGCTTCAACCCAGTCCCCCGTCTCCTTCAAGAGACTGCGTCCGTGGCCGTAGAGCGTCATGAAACCCTCTCCGTGGTCGACGATGACAAGCAGGCCGAAACCCCGCAGCCAGTCTGCGAAGGCAACGCGCCCGTGATGGACTGCTGCCACCGGCTCACCCTCGCGGACATCGATCACCCAACCAGTCCAGGTTAGGCCGCCGCGGGCACGCGAAGTTCCAAAGCGATGCCGCAGCTTCCCCTGGGACGGCCACGGCAATTGTCCTCGCTTCTGCTGGAATGATATACGCTTGTCCAGCGTCGTCGGTATGTCCTGAAATGCGCTACGAATTGACTCCACGAGGCGCTCCAACTCTTTCGCGTTCGCCTTGAGACCATCCAGCTCGTGGCCGCTCCTGGTGATGTCCCGCCGCAGCTCGGCCAGGATTCGCGCGCGCTCCTGGCGCTGGGCTTCGTGGATGAGCTTCTGCTTGCGAACACGGGTCTGCAGAGACTCCTGAAGCGATTGCTTCCGGCGTATGTTCTGTCGCACCGTCTCCAGTCGCCCCAGGTCCGCTTCCACCCGCTGGATTTGCTCCGCTCTGGCGCGACTGAAGTAGCGGTAATAGGCGAGCGTGCGCTCGAGGGTGGCAGGGTCCTCCTGGTTGAGAAGCAGCTTGAGGTAGTCTTGGCGGCCCAGCATGTAGGCGGCACGAACCTGGGCGGCGAGGACATGCCGCTGCGCATCCAGCTGCGCCGTTAATTGGCGTTCTTGTCGACGCAGCTTTCCGAGCCTTTGGCGCGCTCCTCTCAGGCGACGCCCGATGTTCGTGAGCTCCCTGGCCACATCCCCCAGGCTGGTTTCTGTGACGCGCAGCTCCCGGAGCACGACGCTCTCATCCGCGCGCGCCTGCCGGAGGTGCTCGTTGAGCGCCGCGATCTCACGTCGCAGGTCCTCCAGCTCGCTCTCCCTCTCGACCTGTCCGGTGCGCGCGGGGCAGTCAACCGTCATCGCGACCAGCGCAGCGCCGAGCAGCCAGGCCGACAGAGCGATTCCACCGGCTCTCTTGCAGCAGGCCCGGGTCTCCCCGGCGGCGACTTCCCGTGACGAGGGTCCTCCCGCCCTCGGGTGGTCTGGCGCGTTCCCTCGGTCGCGCCCAAACCCAGGCGCCTTGCTGTGGCCGTCAGCCTGCCAGGGCCTCATTGTGCATGCAGTTCCAGCAACGATTGGCCCCCCATCTCGGCGGGCTGCCCGAGGCCTAGCAGGCGGAGCAACGTCGGCGCCACATCACGCAGCGCGCCGCCTGGCGTAATGGAGCAGGGTCGTCCCATGTAGACCAGCGGCACCGGGTTCAGCGTGTGAGCCGTGTGTGGTTGTCCGGTCTTCGCGTCTACCATCTGCTCAACGTTTCCGTGGTCGGCGGTGACCACCATCTCTCCACCCACTGCCAGAAGAGCTGACTCGATATCTCCCAGACATGTGTCCAGGGTCTCTAAGGCGCTGATGGCGGCGCGGTAGTTGCCGGTGTGGCCGACCATGTCAGGATTTGCGAAATTGCTGATGACAACATCGTACTTGCCTGTCCCGATGGCTCTGACCAGCTGGCTCGTCACCTCGCGGGCGCTCATTTCCGGCTTCTGGTCGTAGGTGTCCACGTCTGGTGAGGGCACGAGTATGCGGTCCTCACCGGGGAACGCGGCCTCGCGCCCGCCGTTGAAAAAGAAAGTGACGTGGGCGTACTTTTCCGTCTCGGCAATACGCAGTTGACGGAGCCCAAGCTGAGCAATGTATTCCCCTAACACATTTTGCAGCCGCTCGGGAGGAAAAGCCACCGGAACGTCGAACTCTGCAGAGTATTCCGTCAGGCTCACGAAAGCGCCCAGATGCAGGTTCCGTGCACGCGGGAAACTGTCGAAGCCCTTGTCGATAAATGCGCGGGTAATCTGCCTGGCCCGGTCCGAGCGGTAGTTCATGAAGACCACCACATCTCCGTTATCCACGCTAATCGGCTCCTGCCCCGAGGCAACGATGCAGGTTGCCTCAACGAACTCATCGGTTTCTCCTCGACCGTAGGCCATATCCAGGGCGGCCAGCGGGTCGGCTGCCCGAAACCGTGCTCTGCCGTCGGTGATGAGCTCGTAGGCGGTCTGAATGCGCGGCCAGCGATGGTCTCGGTCCATGGCGTAGAATCGCCCGATCAAGGAAGCAAAGCGACCGCTGCCGAGTTCGCTGAGTCTATCGCTCACACGCTGGATTGAGTCTGCCGCGCTCTTCGGGGGGGTATCCCTGCCGTCCAGGAAAGCGTGCAAGTAGAGTTCCCGCGCACCCCTTTTCGCCGCCAGCTCCAGCATGGCCATGATCTGCTCCTCATGGCTGTGTACGCCCCCTGGCGACAGAAGCCCCATGACGTGCAGGGCCTTGCTTCGCGTTACAGCCAGATCAACGGCGCTCGTCAACGTGTGGTTGGAAAAAAAAGAGCCGGTGCGTATGGCACGACTGACGCGGGTGAACTCTTGGTAAACCACTCGCCCTGCACCCAGGTTGAGGTGGCCGACTTCGGAATTGCCCATCTGGTCTGCGGGAAGACCGACGTCTGCCCCTGAGGTGCGGATCAGCGTATGAGGGTAGGTGCGCCACCATCGGTCCCACACCGGTGTGCGAGCGTTGCGCACTGCGTTGTGGTCAGCGTCCTCGCGGTGGCCCCAGCCGTCCAAGACGACCAACACGACGGGTCTGGGCTGCAACGGCTTCTGCACGCTTGGTTCGCCTGAGTTAAGGTGCCCGCACAGCGTAACACGGAGCCTTCCGGTACGCCGACGGCAACCGCGCGCGCGGCTGGTGCCGAGTGAATCGGCCCGCCCTTCACCAGCCGCTGGCGCCGTGGAGTGGGCGCTCCCTGTGCTCACGGGCACCTGGAACCACCGGGTTCTCCGGCTCGCCACGCTGGCGGTCTGCGCTCGTCTGTGCTATCACTGTTTCAACGGATTATTATTGTATGCTTGTATAGTTATCCACTACCATAAGCCCAGGCCGACGCCCAACCTCCAGAGCGAAACCGGACCTTCCATGAGCGAACATATCCCCGGACTGATGACGCGGGATGAAGATATCGACCGGGCCTCCCGTTCGATGAAGGCAATTGCGCACCCTTTACGGCTGAAGATTCTCTGCACTCTCGGAAACGAGGAGATCAGCGTCCAGGACATCGTGGAACAGGTGGGAACATCCCAGAGCAACATTTCCCAGCACCTGGCCATCCTCAGGGACAAGGGCATTCTGACCGCGCGTAAGGATGCTAATCGGGTCTACTATCGGGTGGGCGACCAACGGACCCTACGACTCATCGGCATGATGCGCGAAGTGTTCTGCAATTACGGCTAGCTGAGTCGCGTCACGTAGCGTCCCGCCAAGTTTTTCTTTTCCCAATGACCAGTGCCGCAAGTGAAGGCGTGCAGGGATTGGGCTTAAACATCCGGGCTCGAGCGTCTTGGCTCGCAGCTGAGCTTTGCCGTGAGGCGGTCGGCGCCTTATCATGCCCCCGTTTGGCTGGTGTCAACTGCGTAAGATTAGCATCACACCCCCATGGAGCGATTGGTCGAGTTCGCCGGTAATCATCCGGAGCTGTTCCTGGCGCTGGCGGTTATCTCCGCGCTTCTTGCCTGGTCCTTTATCCGCGGTCATTTCCAGGGTTGGCGAGGCGTGGGCCCGGCCGA
>JASJBY010000098.1 GCA_030066245.1 Gammaproteobacteria bacterium | reverse complement strand
AGTGCTGGCATGCGGCTTCAGGGGCAACAAGCTCGCGGAAGCGACCGGGAAGCCTAAAAAATGACCGAGCCTTGTCGCATCATCGGCGTGCTGGACAACGGTGTGGACGGCATGACGCCCCAAGCGCTCGGTTACCTTCAACAGGCGGATCTGGTCATCGGCGGAACGCGAACCCTGGAGTTGTTCGCCGATCAGCTAACCGAAGGAACCCAGACGCGGGATCTGACGGGCCGGCTGTCCGAGGTACCCGACTGGGTAATAGGCGCCCAATCGCAGGGTCGGCGCGTGGTAATCCTGGCCACCGGGGATCCCTTATGTCATGGCATAGCGGGTTTTCTGCAGGCGAGATTGTGCATCGAGGCCTGTGACGTGCTGCCCAACGTGTCCACGGTGCAACTGGCCTGTGCGCGCCTTGGACTGCCTTGGCAGGACATGAAGATCATCTCCGTCCACCACCACGACACCGGCGAGTGGCACTCGGGAGCGGGACCGGAACACGGCCTTTACCCGGTACTGCGCTCTGTCCAGCAGCACGATCGCTTCGGGATATTCACCAGCCCGGATAACACACCCGACCGCATCGCCCGCATGCTGGTGAGCGAGGGCCTGGCTGATGAGTTTCAACTGGCGGTGGCCGAGCGCCTGCTACAAGAAGACGAACGCGTAGTCGATGATTGCAGCATCGCCGAAGCCGCCCAGCGGCAGTTCGCGGACCCCAACATTCTGCTGCTTTGGCGCAGCGCACCGCGTCCCCACGACGCGCTGTTCGGTCTGGCAGATGACCGCTACCGGCAACGTCAACCCGACAAGGGCCTGATCACCAAGCGCGAGGTGCGGGCGGTATCCCTGGCCCGCCTGCAACTGTGCCCCGACAGGGTGGTCTGGGATATCGGCGCCGGGTCCGGCGCCGTGGGTCTGGAGGCCGCGCGTCTGTGTGCGGGGGGCCACGTGTACGCCATAGAGAAAAACGCCGACGACGTCACCATCGCCGCCGAGAATCGCCGCCGTCTCGGCGTGCACAATTACACCCTCGTACACGGCAAAGCTCCCCGGGGCCTCGAGGCCTGGCCAGATCCCGATGCGGTGTTCATCGGCGGTTCCGGCGGCGCGCTAACCGAGCTAATACCCCTGTGCCTGCGAAGGCTGAGCAAAGACGGTACTCTGGTGATGAACTTCGTCACCTTCGAGAACCTGGCCTCCGCCATCGCGATACTAAACAAGAGCGGCGCAGCCTGGGACCTCACCCAGATTCAGCTATCCCGCAGCCAGCCGCTCCTGAACCTGCACCGCCTGGCCGCGGAGAACCCGGTATGGATCGTTTGCGCGCGAGGTGAAGAGCATGGGTAGCAAAGGCGCTCTGTTCGGCGTATCCCTGGGCCCCGGGAATCCGGCGTTGATCACACGCCGCGCTTGGGCGTTGCTGCAGCGCGACACGTTCTGGACTTATCCGGTGCGTACCGAAAGAAGCGAGAGCTATGCCCTCGGCATCACCCGGGCCGCTGGACTTTCGCCGCCGGCCGGGCACAAGCCTTTGGTTTTTCCCATGACCCACGACGCGGAGATACTGGCGAAGTCCTGGATGCATGCAGCGCAGACGGTTCTCGAACTGCTGCACCAGGGCACCGACGTGCTGTTCCTGGTGGAGGGCGACGTTTCGACTTACTCCACGTTCAGTCCTCTGGCGCGCACGGTAGCCGGACTGGATCCCAAAGTGAAGGTGGAAACGGTGGCGGGAGTCTCTTCTTTCAGTGCCGCCGCGGCGCTGCTGCAGACGCCCCTGGCGGACACCGACGACACAGTGGCCATCATTCCGGCCGGCTACGGCATCGAAACCATCGACCATCTGCTGGATAACTTCGACACCCTGGTGCTGCTCAAGGTGAAGCCCTTGCTGGACGAGATCATCGCGCTGCTGGAACGCCGCGGACTACTGGAGCACAGCGCATTCGTGGAAAAGGCGGGGGCGCGGGAGGAGCGCGTGATTCGCGACGTCGCGTCCCTACAGGACACCACCGTCAACTATCTGTCGCTGTTGCTGGTGAAGAACCCCCACCGAGAGCGCAGCGACATAATTCGAGGCTGCCGCAAAAAGAAATCCGGCGTTGCAAAGGCGTAAGGTGATTCATGACTACCGCTGCAGAACCCCGCGTGGCTCTGGTGGCTATAACCAAACACGGTGCCGGCAAAGCGCGGGCGCTGGCTTTGCGAATGCCTCAGGCAAGCGTGGTGGTGGCGGACAAATTTAGCGGATTCACGGAAGGGCTCGATAACGAAGTCAAGGCCTACCGCGGGGCGCTGAGCGCAGAGATCGAGGCGCTGTTCTCGGGCTACGAGCAGATCGTGTTTTTCGTTTCCCTGGGCGCCGTGGTGCGACTCATCGCTCCACACCTTAAATCCAAGGACGAGGACCCCGGCGTGCTGGTGGTGGATGAGGCCGCTCACTTCGTGATTCCGGTGCTGTCGGGCCATCGGGGCGGCGCCAACGCCTACGCAGAACGACTGGCCGGCTTGCTGGGCGCAACGGCCGTGATCACCACGGCCTCCGACGTGGGCAAGACCGTACCGGTGGATATTCTTGGGCGCGAGTTGGGCTGGCAAGTGGATGCGTCCAAGACCGACATCACTCGGGTATCCGCGCACGTCGTCAACGGCGACTCTGTCGCCCTGGTGCAAGAGGCAGGTGCGAAGCACTGGTGGTTCCGCGCCGCGCCGCTGCCGGACAACATCCATGTGTACACCCGTTTCGATGACGTGGATCTGAACCGGTACAGCGCCGTGCTCTGGGTAACTCGGCGCCGGATTCCCGAGCCCGTGCGGCAGCAGCTGGAAGGGCGCCTGGTGATCTATCGCCCGCCGGAGGATCAGCCGTGACTCAGGTAACCCTTGGACTCGGCTGCGATCGCGGCGCCTCCCTGGAGACCTTGGAAAACGCCGTGGCGAGGTCTCTTGAAATCGCCAGACTCACCGTTGATGCCGTGACCGAGGTGGCCACCATTGACCAGAAAAGCGATGAGCAGGCCATTCTGCAGCTGGCTGCCCTGCACGGCTGGTCCTTGCGCTTCTTCAGCGCCGAGGCCCTGGCCCAGGTCCAGGTACCCAACCCTTCGGAAACAGTGCACAAGCACATGGGGACGCCGGCGGTGGCGGAGGCGGCGGCCTTATTGGCGGCGGATGTCGCCATGCAGGATCTGTTGCTGGAGAAGTACAAGTACAGAGGAACCGACGGCAAAAACGCCACAGTTTCCATAGCGAAGAGGAGGCGGCGTGAATAAAGGCAGGATCCTGTTGGTGGGTTTCGGCCCTGGAGCCGAAGCGCACATGACGCTCCGCGCCCGCCGGGCCATCGCCGAGTCCGATGTGGTTATCGGCTATGCCCGTTACGTTAAGCTGCTCAAGGACCAGCTGGAAGGCAAGGAAGTGATCCGCAGGGGCATGACCGAGGAGATCGAACGCTGTGTCGAGGCCTACGAGCAGGCGAAGTCGGGCAAGACCGTGGCCCTGATATCTTCGGGCGACATCGGCGTCTATGGTATGGCCGGTCCCACCTACGAAGTGCTGCTGCAATCCGGCTGGACCCCTGCCAGCGGCATTGGGGTGGAGGTCATTCCCGGCTGCACGGCGCTCTCGGCCTGCGCCTCTCTGGTGGGCGCGCCGCTCACCCACGACTTCTGCGCTATCTCGCTCTCCGACCTGTTAACGCCTTGGCCCACCATCGCCAAGCGGATCGACGCCGCAGGGCGCAGCGACTTCGTGGTCGGACTGTACAACCCCAAGAGTGGCCGACGCACCCGGCAGATCGCAGAGGCGCAGCGGATACTTCTGCAGTACCGGAAGCCGGATACGCCGGTGGCCGTCGTCAAGTCGGCCTACCGCGAGTCCCAGGACATTCAGATCGTGCATCTGGACGAGATGAAAGAATGCGAGACAGGCATGCTCACCACGGTGCTGATCGGAAACAGCAGCAGCTACCTGCAGGAAGGGCTGATGATCACGCCCCGCGGGTACACCAACAAGTACGAAAGCATCACAGGTGCCGTGAAAGCGGGGGAAAAAGCCGGCCGCTCCCTGAGCATGGGCCTGGATGGCTGGAGGGCCTGTGTCCGTGCGTACCTGCGGGATAACGCCGTGAGTTCCCTGCAGTACGTCGCCCGCCACTTCGATGCCCGTATGGGTGAGATCTTTGCGGCCATCAGTGAGGCGGGTGTCGATGATGGCGCGGGTGATTTCGCCGCCATGGCGGTGCGAACGGGTGCCGAGGCGGCCATGCTGGAGGCCGCCCGGGAATGGGGTCTCCTGCGCGCGGTGGTGCGCAGCGAAGCCGGTGCGGTGAGCGAGTTGTTGCTGAGTGCGGCCGACTTCAGGTTCAAGGCCAAGTGGCTCAATGTGGAGAACGAGCATTTTCACCTGCATGTGGACTGGTCGCGCGTGCGGCAGGCGTGGCTCGTTCGCCGCAGCGACAGCTTGCGCGGCTTGCACTTCACCGATGTGGCGGGCGACACCGTGTTCAATCTCTCCCTGGTGCGCAAAGACGGCCGATTCGAAGCCGACACGGAGGATCGATTCGAACAGGCTTGGCGTGTCCAGGCCGAAACCCATCACGCAATGCCTGATCGCCCCATCGCGGGACGGTCCATGAAGCGCGGCGTGAGCGACGGATCCGCCCCTGTGGATGCTCACTCGCGGACCACCGCCGCGGCCCGATTCTCCGCCCTGGACCGAGACAGCCTCTATCGCATCATCGCCGAGCGAAGGGACATGCGGCACTTCGCAGCCGGCAGCCGGGTCGACGAGCAGACCCTTGCACGGATACTGGAGGCCGCGCACCGGGCGCCCTCCGTGGGCCTCATGCAGCCCTGGCGCTTTATCCGCATTCAGGATGAGACGCTGCGGGAGCGCATCACCGATCTGGTGGCGGTAGAGCGCGACCGCACGGCCCTGGCCCTGGACCATCGCCGCGGGGAATTCCTGCGCCTCAAAGTCGAAGGCATCCGTGAATGCGCTGAAGTGCTGGTTGCCGCACTCGCCCCCGATGACGGCACGGTGTTCGGCCGACGTACGATGCCGGAGGAAATGGCGCTTTGCTCCGTGGCCTGCGCCATACAGAACATGTGGCTTGCCGCCCGCGCCGAGAACCTGGGTCTGGGCTGGGTGTCGATGTTCGACCCTGCCGCGCTCGCAAGCTTGCTAAGCCTGCCGACCGGTGCGAAGCCTGTGGCCATTCTATGCCTCGGACCTGTGGAGGCCTTCTACCCGCGGCCGATGTTGGAACAGGAAGGTTGGCGACAGGGACGTCCCCTCCAAGAGCTCGTGTTCCAGGATCGCTGGGAAAACACGGCGCACTGTGGAGCGCAGGGGCGGGGATGACGAGCGCATTGGCAGTCCTTGCGGCACTCGTTATCGATGCCAAGCTCGGCGAACCGCGACGCTTCCATCCGCTGGTGGGGTTCGGGCGCGTTGCGCAAGCGCTGGAACGGCGCATTTACCGTGACTCCATTGCACGGGGGGCGCTGGCGGTGCTTCTGCTGCTGTTGCCGTTCACCCTGCTTGTTATGCTGACCCGGCGGCTCCCCTGGGGTGTGGCGCTCGATGTGCTACTGCTCTATCTCGCCATCGGCTGGAACAGCCTCGGCCATCACGCCAGGCAAGTGCGCGATGCGCTGGCTGCAAGGGACCTGCCGAGGGCGCGCCAGCGGGTCGGGCTAATGGTGAGCCGCGACACGGCTGCTCTCAAACATGAGGGCGTGGCCACGGCCACGGTGGAATCGGTGCTGGAGAACGGCAACGACGCCATCTTCGGGGCCATCTTCTGGTTCGTGGTGGCGGGTGCACCGGGTGTGGTGCTCTATCGCCTTGCCAACACCCTGGATGCCATGTGGGGCTACCGTGATAAAACTTATCGGAATTTCGGCTGGGCCGCGGCGCGACTGGATGATGTGTTGAACTTTGTGCCGTCGCGACTGACGGCGCTCAGCTACGCAATTGCCGGGCATTTTTCGCGCGCGCTACGGTGCTGGCGCCTCCAGGGGGCGGCGTGGAAGAGCCCGAATGCCGGGCCGGTGATGGCTGCTGGTGCGGGCAGCATGGGCGTGCTGATCGGCGGGCCAGCGGTTTATCAGGGTGTGACCCGGATGCGTTCCCCCCTCGGTGAAGGCCCCGCACCTGGGGCCGAGGACATCGACCGCGCGTTGGGTCTGGTACGGCGCACGATCTTGATATGGTTACTGGGCTTGTTCACGGGAGGATGGCTTGTCAGGACTCTCGCAGGATCTTAGGCAACCGGGTCTGTTGCACCACGGCGGTCGCTTACGCACGGCAGCGGCGCGCTACGCTATCCCGCTTGGAGAATGGCTCGATCTTTCCACCGGCATCAATCCCAACGGCTGGCCGGTGCCCGTGTTATCACCGGCCTGCTGGTCGCGTCTGCCCGAAGACGAAGACGGTCTGATCGAGGCGGCGCGTTCGTACTATGCGACTGAATCCATTCTCGCGGTGGCTGGTTCACAGGCAGCCATTCAAGCGCTACCAGCCCTGCGCACCAAGAGTCGTGTCGGGATTTTGTTTCCTACCTATGTCGAACATGGTCGCGCTTGGGGAAACCACGGCCACGATGTTGTTTCGATGGCGGAGAACGACGTCGATCGTCACATCGGATCACTGGACGTTCTGGTGTTGGCGCATCCCAACAATCCCAGTGGATTCCGGTTCGATAGAGAGCGTTTGTTGAGCTGGCATGACAGGCTGCAAGAACGCGGAGGCTGGTTGCTGGTGGACGAGGCCTTTATGGACCCCACGCCGAATCACAGCCTTGCACCGTTGTGTCCGCTATCCGGTCTGGTGGTCTTGCGTTCAGTCGGTAAGTTTTTTGGTTTGGCTGGGGCGCGTGTGGGTTTTGTCATCGCTGAGCAAAGACTGTTAACGCGTCTACGGAACCTGCTTGGCCCCTGGTCCGTGTCGGGTCCTTCTCGGGAAGTTGCGAGACTGTCACTATCGGACACTCAATGGCAACAGGAGACCCGTGTCTCGCTCGCAACCCAAAGTGAGCGCCTCTTTGCCCTACTGCGCTACGCAGGACTGACACCGACTGGCGGTACGGCGCTGTTTCAGTGGACAGAAACGAAGGAAGCGCCAGTCATTCACGAACAACTGGCCCGTCAGGGCATCTTGACACGGCTGTTTGAGGAACCCGCAAGCTTACGTTTTGGTTTGCCGGCAGATGAATACGCGCGGCAACGCCTGGCTCATGCGCTCGGCAATGCGAATGGGGCTGTCGCGTGAGCACGTTGATGATACAGGGCACCACCTCCGATGCGGGCAAGAGCGCATTGGTAACCGGCCTATGCCGGATATTGAGGCGCCGCAGTATCCGGGTCGCTCCATTCAAACCCCAGAACATGGCGTTGAACTCTGCAGTCACTGTCGACCATGGCGAAATTGGTCGTGCCCAGGCACTACAGGCTTATGCCGCAGGCATAGAGCCCCACACGGACATGAACCCGGTGTTGCTGAAGCCCAACTCAGATACCGGCTCGCAGATTATCGTTCACGGCAAGGCTGTCAGTAACATGGATGCCCGTGAGTATTACCAGTACAAGCCCATCGCACGTGCGGCGGTTCTAGAGTCCTATCAAAGACTCAAGGAACAGTACGAGGTCATTCTTGTGGAAGGCGCAGGCAGCCCTGCGGAAATCAATCTGCGCCAGAACGATATCGCCAACATGGGCTTCGCCGAGGCTGTGGATTGTCCCGTGATGCTGGTGGCCGACATCGACCGCGGTGGTGTGTTCGCGCACGTGGTCGGCACACTGGCGTTACTGACCGAGAGTGAACAGGCGCGGGTGGTAGGGACTGTCATCAACCGCTTCCGCGGTGATATTGCCTTGTTGCAGCCCGGACTGGACTGGCTGGAGAGCCACACCGGCAAGCCGGTGCTTGGCGTGCTGCCATTTCTGAACGGATTGCACCTGGAAGCCGAGGATTCCCTCCCGCTCAGACGCGTCGCCGTCCGGGAAGCGGCAGCGGGCGGCATCCGAGTCATCGTCCCGGCTATGCCGCGCATCAGCAACCATACCGACTTCGACCCGCTGCGCCTGAATCCGCAGGTAAAGCTGCAGTTTATCGGCCCGGATGAAACCATCCCACCAGCCGACCTCATCATCCTGCCTGGATCGAAGAGCGTTCGGGCTGATCTGGCCTGGCTGCGCTCCCAAGGCTGGGAGAATACAATCCATCGGCACTTGCGCTACGGCGGCAAACTGATCGGGATCTGCGGCGGCTTCCAGATGCTAGGCAATCTCATACATGACCCGCACGGCCTCGAAGGTGATCCCGGCAGCTGCCGGGGTCTGGGATTTCTTGACCTGGAAACGACCCTGGAACCCCAGAAACAACTGCGCAATGTGCGCGGCAGACTCGCCATTGGCGATGTCGCTGTCAGTGGCTATGAGATTCATGCCGGCACCACGAGCGGCGCTGCGATGCGCCAACCTGCGGTGCATCTGACCCACGGCTCGGACGGCGCGACCAGCGAAGATGGACGGGTCCTCGGCACCTATCTGCATGGTCTGTTCGAATCACCCCTCGCCTGCGCTTCCCTGCTCGGCTGGGCCGGGCTGCAGAATGCGCAGGCACTGGAGTATGACGCCTTACGCGATGCTGCCATCGACCGGCTGGCCGACGCGGTGGAACGACACCTGGATGACAGATTCCTGTTATCCCTGGTCGACCGGAAAGGCTTGTCGGAATGAGACATTCGAAGACTTTGATCCTCGGCGGCGTGCGCTCCGGCAAGAGCCGGCTGGCGGAGCGTCTTGCGACCGAGAGCGGGGCGCAGGTTGCTTACATCGCCACCGCCAGAGCGCAGGATGAGGAGATGCGCGCCCGCATTGCCGCACATCGCGCGCGCCGGCCGGAGCATTGGCGTCTAATCGAGGAGCCGTACCGGCTGGCCTCGACCTTACACGAGTATGCCCAGGCAGGACATTGCGTTCTTGTCGACTGTCTGACGCTCTGGCTAACAAACCTGCTGACGGCCGGTGACAGAACTGTATTGGAGCGCGAAGCCAGAGCCCTGCTTATGACGCTGCCGACACTGGCAGGCCGCGTTATTCTGGTCAGCAACGAGACCAACATGGGCGTGATCCCGCTCGGAGAGCTCAACCGCCGATACTGTGATGAAGCCGGCCGGTTGCATCAGGATCTGGCAGAAATCTGCGACTGCGTCATCCTGACCATCGCCGGTCTCCCCCAGATCTTGAAAGGAGATTGCGTTTGAGTGAAGTCGCAACCATCGAATGGCTAGACGCGCCGCTGAAGACCCCCGACCCGGATGCACGTAAGGCGGCTGAGGCCCGGCAGGCGACACTCACTAAGCCGTCCGGCGCCCTCGGCCGCTTGGAAGACATCGCGATTCATCTCGCGGCACTCCAGAACTCGGTGTATCCGAGCATAGAGCGCGTGAACATCACGGTGTTTGTAGGCGACCACGGGGTGGCCGCCGAAGGCGTCTCAGCCTTTCCTCAGACCGTCACGGCCGAAATGCTGAGGAATTTTTCGCGCGGCGGTGCAGCCATCAATGTGGCTGCCTGCGCCGTTGGCGCCGGGCTAGAAGTCGTCAATCTAGGCACGGCGCACAACACGGGCCCGCTGAACAGGGTGAGAGAATGCGCCCTCGGCCCCGGCACCGCGAACATGGCGCGCGAGCCGGCTATGACCGAACAGCAGTTAGCAAACGCCCTGACCGCGGGTCGAGATGCCGCCAAGCGTGCCAGCTCTGAGGGTGCAGACCTGTTTATCGGCGGCGAGATGGGCATCGCCAACACGACCGCCGCCACGGCGCTAGCCTGCAGCTTGCTCAATGCCCCTCCTTCGCTGCTCGCCGGACCGGGCACGGGGCTCGATGGCACCGGCGTCGGGCACAAGGCACAGGTTGTCCAACGCGCGCTCGAACTACACTCCAGCCACATTACCTCACCGCTGGAAGCCTTGCGGCGGGTCGGCGGTTTCGAGATCGCGGCACTCGCCGGCGCCTACATCGCCTCTGCGTGCCTCGGGCAGCCTGTGCTGGTGGACGGTTTCATCAGCTCAGCAGCCGCGCTCACCGCCGCTCGCCTGCGCCCCGGTGTAGAGGACTGGCTCTTGTTTTCACATACGTCGGCCGAACCGGGGCACCGGATCCTCCTTGAGGCCCTTGCCGTCCAAACACTGCTCGACCTGGATATGCGCTTGGGCGAAGGCACCGGCGCGGCCGTCGCCGTTCCGTTATTGCGTATGGCCTGCGCACTACACAAGGACATGGCCACCTTCGCCGAGGCCCAGGTGTCTGAAAAACTCTGAGCCGAGCACATGACAAGCATTACCTGTATCGATCTTCTGCGCCACGGCGAAGTGACGGGCGGCCAGCGCTTTCGCGGCAGCACAGACCATCCCATGACCGAACGTGGTTGGACGCAGATGTGGGCAGCGGTGAAGAAGGACGGTCCTCATTGGAATCGTATCGTTGCCTCGCCGTTAACCCGCTGCGCGGCCTTCGCCCGCGCGTTAGGGGAACGGTTCTCGATACCGTATGTGCTCGACGCCCGATTCAGAGAGATGCACTTCGGCGCGTGGGAGGGCTGCTCCGCCGCCGAACTCATGGCAACGGACGGCCAGGCACTCGTGCGATTCTGGGAGGATCCGGCGAAACACACACCACCGGGCGCAGAGCCCCTGTCCTGCTTTGAGGCTCGGGTGCTGGACGCGTGGCGCGAGGTTATCGCGGAGTATGCCGGCGAGATAGTCCTGCTGATCACCCACGGTGGTGTGATACGCGTTATCCTCCGTCATGTACTGCATTACCCCAT
>JASJBY010000097.1 GCA_030066245.1 Gammaproteobacteria bacterium | reverse complement strand
TGCACCAGGGGGATGTGCGCCGGGCAGACATAGGAGCAGGAGCCGCAGCCAATACAGTCCATCAGTCCCAGCTTCACTGTGCCTTCCAGGTCTCCGATTCGGACGTGGGCGGCCATGTCCAGGGGCAGCAGGCCGCAGGGGCAAGCCTGCACGCAGCTGGCGCAACGGATGCAGGGCATGGTCGCGCGGCGACTCGTCTCAGCCTCGGTTAGGGCCAGCAGGCCGTTGCTTCCCTTCACCGTGGGCACGCGTGTGCCTGGCAGGGGCTGACCCATCATGGGCCCGCCGCTGATAAGCTGGGCGGGCTGGACCGTGAACCCGCCACAGTGATCGATGAGGTTCTGCAAAGGCGAACCCAGGGGCACGCGTATATTGGCCGGCCTGCGTATGGCGCTCCCGGTGACGGTCATGACGCGGGATACCAACGGGCGGCCGTAACGCAGGGCTTCGTGCACCGCGAAGGCGGTGGACGGATTGTGGACTACCACGCCCACGTCGGCGGTGAGACCGCGTGCCGGGGTCTCGCGACCCGTCAAAGTCTGTACCAAATGTTTTTCGGACCCCATGGGGTAGCGGGTGGGGAGGCGTGCTATCTGGATACTGTCGAATTCCTTCGCTGCCTGCTCCAGGGCTTCTTGGGCCTCGGGCTTGTTGTTCTCAATGGCGATGACGCACTTGGAGACCCCCAGGGCACGGGCCATGATCCGAATACCGTCGAGCACTTCTTCCGGGTGCTCGCGCATGAGCCGATCGTCACAGGTGAGATAGGGCTCACACTCGGCGCCGTTGATGACCAGGGTGTGCAAGGAATAGCGCTTGCGCAGGTTGAGCTTAACGGCGGACGGGAATGTCGCTCCACCCATGCCCACGATGCCGGCGGCGGAGACGCGGGCAGCGATCTCCTCCGGCGCCAGGTCGAAGGGTTCGTTCACCCCCTGGATGTCGTCGGACCAGCGCTCCTCGCCGTCTGGCTGCAGAGAAATGGTGCGCACGTTGAGGCCTGAGGCGTGGTGGGCCGGATAGCTGCCGATGCCCACGATGCGCCCGGAGCTCGGTGCATGCACCGGCGCGGAGACTACGCCCTGGCTGTGGGCCAACAGTTGGCCTTTCGCCACCGTCTCGCCCCTTCTGACGGCCGGGGTGGCCAGCGCGCCGATGTGTTGCTGCAACGGGATGTGAAGGAGAGCGGGCATCGGCAGGTCCTCGATGGACCTTTCGGCGCACAGCTCTTTGCGGCACTCGGGATGCACACCGCCGCGGATCTTGAACAGTCTCATGGCTGGCGTCTGGTTTCCCTTTTTCGAGACCTCGATAGATACGATGCTCACGCGGCCTGGGCCGGCTTCGGCCAATACCAGGTCTGCAGTGTGGCTACTACGGGGCGCATCTCGATGCACTCCGTCGGGCACACGTCGAAGCATTTCTCGCACCCGGTGCAGGCATCCGCGAACACTGCGTGAATCATTTTCGGTCCGCCGAGGATGGCGTCGGTAGGGCAACGTTTGAAGCACTTGGTGCAGCCGACGCAAAGGTTCTCGTGGACGTGAGCGACGACCGGTGCCTTGTCCTGGACCCCCGTGAGGTCGACCGTGACACCCAGCAAGGCCGCCAGCTCTTCCGCCAGGGCGCGCCCTCCCGGAGGGCACAGGGTCACAGGTGCCTGGCCGTTCGCCACCGCTTCTGCCGCCGGCGCGCAGCCAGGAAAGCCGCACTGGCCGCACTGGGAGCCCGGCAGGAGCGCCTCGACCTTTGCCACCAAGGGGTTGCCTTCGACCTTCAGGTAGCGGGCTGCAATGCCGAGTAGCCACCCGAGTGTCAGGCCCAGGACGGTGAGACTGGCGATTGCAGCGAGCATGTCGTCTTTACTCCTGTGTGCAGTGCGCTTCCGATTCAGGTGTTGGTCAAACCCGCAAACCCCATAAACGCCAGAGACAGCAGTCCGGCGGCCACGAAGGCGATGGGCGTTCCCGCAAACGCTTCCGGTACCTGTTGCAGGGCGAGTCGCTCGCGCATACCGGCAAACATCACCATCACGAGCGTGAATCCCATGGCGGAGCCGAAACCGTAGACCAGGCTCTCAAGGAAGCTGTGGTCTGCCTGTATGTTCAACAGGGCCACCCCCAACACGGCGCAGTTGGTGGTGATCAGCGGCAGGAAGATCCCCAACACCTGGTACAGGGTCGGGGAGATCTTGCGCACTGCCATCTCGGTGAACTGGACCACGGCGGCAATGACCAGTATGAAGGTGAGGATGCGCAGGTAACCCAGTTCGAGAGGACCGAGCACGAACCGCTCCAGCAGCCAACTCGCCACTGCCGCCAGGGTGAGCACGAACGTGGTGGCCAGTCCCATACCCAGGGCGGAGTCCAGCTTGTTGGAGACTCCCATGAAGGGGCAGAGTCCCAGAAACTTGACCAGCACCACGTTGTTTACCAACGCGGTGCCCAGAATGATCATCAGATAGTCGGCCATGTGAGCCCCACCCAGATTGCGCTTTACTCTGACGAGCGAAGGAGCAATTTGGGTGCCAACCTGTCGGGACGCCAATGGGTCGCGCGCAACGGGCTGTCTATAGACGGTGCACTGCCGCACCAGCATGCAGCCGGGATGCGTTTCAACTATCAGCGGCTTGGGCTGCACTGAGGGTCATTCGAACGGGACCAACGGGAGGTACCCAATCATCCGGGCATCGGGTCCTGCGCAGGTGTGGCGATGCGCACAAAGGCTATGGTGTCGCAGCGTTTTTTGTCGTGAACCCGACAAGGGGAGGCGGTAGCGGAGCATTAGGTCTTAGGTCGTTGGGCAGGGAAAGTGCGCACGTCTCCCGTTAAGAACGGGACGCGCTGCCGCGCTAGGGGGAGGGGCGGGAACAGATTTTGCTTTGGGTCGTTTTAAGCACCCGCTTGGGAGATTCGCCCGTGACGACCCGAAGCTCAACCGACCTCGCGATGCAGACCGTCAGTGACGCCCTCGGCGGCTTCTTGGCTTCACCGCCGGCTGGAACTCCGGCCGAGGTGGTTGAGCTGCTGACTCTGATGGCCGGCAGCCCCGAGGCTCCGCTACCGCCGCGGCTCTTCTTCGAGGCGGTTGAGCAGGCCACGGTGGCCATCTCGATCACCGACTCGAATGCCAATATCCTCTATGCAAACCGGGCGTTCGAGACGTTGAGCGGGTATCCCCGGGACGAGGTGCTCGGTAAGAAACAGTCCATTCTCTCCAGCAATGCCACGCCCGAGGCCATCTACAGACGGCTGTGGCGAACCATTAAAGGCAAGAAGGCCTGGTCCGGCACATTAGTGAACCGCACGCGCAACGGCGAGGACTACATCGCCGCGTTGACCATTTCCCCAGTGCTGAACCAGGATGGGGCGATCGCCTTTTTCCTTGGCATGCACCGAGACGTAAGCCACGAGCACGAGCTCGAGACCCAGCTGCGACAACAGAAGATGCGCATCGAGACCGTCCTCGATGCGGCCCCGGTGCTAGTGGTCCTGCTGGACGCGGCGGGAGAGGTCCTTCTCGACAACCACGAGTACAAAAAGCTGCTCGGCGACTTGCATGGACGTGAGCCCGTCGACGTGCTGCGCGAGGCGCTGAGCGAGCAGGCGGGATTTGACCCTGTGGATGCTTGTCGGAGAGGGCAGAGTTTCAAGGATGTGGAGGTTAGCATCGAGATCCCCGGCAGCAGTGGACCCCGCTGGTTCTCCTGTTCCGGCACCCCGGCCCGGGGGGCCGACTCCAGCGCCCGAAATTACTTTGGCAACAAGGGGGCTGGCGAGCGGCACCTTTTACTGCTGGCAAACGATGTTACTGCCCGGCGCCGGGAGGTGGAACGCGCACATCTGGAGAATCTGCGCGCACGCCTGGCGGAACAGCAGATGATCCACGGTATGCGGGAGGCCCTGGGGGCGGCCGTCTACCAGATGCAGGGTCCGCTAAACGTCATCCAGGCCGCCATCGGCATGCTCAAACGGGACAAGATAGAACCCATGACGCTCGCGCGCATGCTGGCGCAGATAAGCGCCTCGGGCCAGCAGGCCATGGCGACACTGAAGGCAACACTCCCGGAAGAGCAAAAGGAGGCTGGTGCCCTGGTGAATGTCAATGCGCTGCTCCGTCAGGTGCTCGAGATCGAGACCGACCGGCTGCTGGCCGCCGGTATCGTGGTGGATTGGCGTCCAGCCCATGTGCTGCCCAGTTTCAACGGGCACAAGAACCAGCTGCGCTCCATGTTTAAGCATCTGATCGACAACGCCGTCCTGGCCTTGAACGAGACCACCAAGACGCACCGGGAGCTGCGCCTCTCGACCCGAGCAATAGACGACACGGTTGAGGTCGAAGTTCAGGACAACGGGCTGGGTATCGAGCCGGAGAATCGCTACCGGGTGTTCGAGCCCTTTTTCATCGGCTGGCGAAATCGCCGCGGCCGCGCCGGCATGGGGCTTGCACTCACCCAGGAATTCGTCAGTCAACATGGCGGTTCTATCCAGATAGACCCGGATTACCACGAGGGATGCCGCATCCGGCTCTCCCTTGGCGCAGTGACGGTAAACGCATGACATTGCCTCAGCCTTACATGACAGCCGACGACAAGCGCGCCAGCGTTGACCCCGCGCGCAGGCAGGATCTCCTGGAGACGCAACTCGCCGCGCTCTTCGAGGTGAGCTCGGTATTAAGCCGCTCCCTGAATCTGAGCCAGACCTTGCGAGAAGTGATTGAGGTGCTGCATCAGCGGGGGCGTCTGAGCAAGGGCATGGTCAGCCTAGTGGACCATGAAACGGGCGATCTGCTGGTGAGCGCTTTGCATGAGGACGGTGTCGCACCGTTCGAGTCTGTTCGTTATCAGCCTGGGGAAGGTATCGTCGGGCGCATCGTCGAGCGCAACCAGCCCTGGGTCGTTTCCCGGGTCGCGGAGGAGCCCCATTTTCTCGACAAGCTGGGCCTCTACGATCCACAGCTACCCTTTATCGGTGTACCGATTCGCGTGGGCGAGCAGGATGTGGTCGGTGTCTTCGCCGCTCAGCCGCCTGCGCAGGACGATCTGCTGCGTCAAAGCGTCCGATTCCTGGAGATGGTTGCCAACCTAATAGGCCAAGCGGTGCGCCTGGCAAACAGAGTCGAAGACGAACGCCGGGAGCTGCGGGAAGAGCGCGACAAGCTGCGCCGACAAGTGCGGGGCAATCACGGTTTCGACAGCGTGATCGGTCACACCGACGCCATGAAGCAGGTTTTCGATCAAGTGCGCCAGGTGGCCAAATGGAACACCACGGTACTCATCCGCGGCGAGTCCGGCACCGGCAAGGAACTGATCGCGGATGCCATCCACTACAATTCACCCCGCTCGCGCAACGTCTTCATCAAGCTCAACTGCGCTGCCCTGCCGGACAATCTGCTGGAGTCGGAGCTGTTCGGGCACGAGAAAGGGGCCTTCACCGGGGCGAGCACCCAGCGCAAGGGGCGCTTCGAGCAAGCCGACGGCGGCACCCTGTTTCTGGACGAGATCGGTGAGATCAGCCCCGCCTTCCAGGGCAAGCTCCTGCGCGTGCTCCAGGAAGGGGAGTTCGAGCGCGTCGGTGGCACCCGCACCCTGAAGGTTGATGTGCGCATTATCGCCGCGACCAACCGGGATCTGGAGTCCGAGATCAAGGCCGGCGACTTCCGGGAAGACCTCTACTATCGCCTAAACGTCATGCCCATCCACGTGCCGTCCTTGAAAGATCGCATCGAAGACGTACCGGCCCTGGCACGCTTCCTGGTCACCAAGATCGGCAGGACCCAGCAGCGCGAGCTCTCGGTCACCGACAGCGCGCTACGGGTGCTCATGCGCCAGAGGTGGCCGGGCAACGTGCGCGAGCTGGAGAACTGCCTGGAGCGTGCGGCAGTCATGAGCGAAGAAGGCATCATCGACAGGGACGTGATCAATCTAGCGGGACTCGACGTGGGGACAGCGGATATTGAGCCGACCATGGCGAGCGCAGTGTCCCCGATGGTCGACCTGGACGACCCAAACCTGGATGAGCGCGAACGGGTCATCGCTGCCTTGGAGGAGGCCGGCTGGGTGCAGGCCAGAGCCGCACGGCTTCTCAACATGACGCCGCGTCAAATCGCCTATCGCATCCAGACCCTGAAGATTAAGGTCAGACAGTTTTAGGCGTCGTTCTAGACATCAATCCCCATTGCGCCGAGTCCGTAGGGCGGAAGCCCGCAGGGCGTTCCGCCTCATTTCGCGTCACAAGTGGGCCAATCGCCGTAATCAATGTTTTACCGGAGTCTTTACGCAAGGCGGTACGCTGCGCATCGTTTTGCGGAACGCCCGTTGGGCTTCCGCCCTGCATGAACTCTGCGCCAGCAACGCCTAATTCCCTCTGTCCAGATTGCTACAACTGCTCCGGGGGAACCGTGTTGCAATGCCGACAACAGCCCATGAGCGGAGACTGCTTCTCTCGTGAAATCAGAAGGTAGGGGAGGGGCCGTTACCTAGGCACGCCATTTGCTAAGTGGTTTCCAGAACCGATTCGAGTCACACGGGCCAGGGTGCCCAAACTTCTGGAGGCCAGCCGATGGAGCTGAAAGTCCTGGGGCAAGACACACCGGCCGCGCCCAGCCCGGGGGGCGGTTGCGCTTCGAGCGGGTGCGGTGGCAACAGCGACCATCTTGCCCACCTGCCCGAAGCAATCCGCGAGAAAGTGCACAACCACCCCTGCTATTCGGAAGAGGCGCACCATCACTACGCCCGCATGCATGTGGCCGTCGCCCCGGCGTGCAACATCCAGTGCCATTACTGCAACCGCAAGTACGACTGCGCCAACGAGTCCCGCCCCGGCGTGGTCTCGGAGTTGCTGACCCCGGATCAAGCAGTGACGAAGGTGATGGCCGTCGCCGCCAGCATCCCGCAGATGACAGTGCTCGGCATTGCCGGCCCGGGGGATCCACTCGCAAACCCGGAGCGGACGTTGTCCACGTTCCGCCAGCTATCGGAGAAGGCGCCGGACATCAAGCTCTGCGTCTCCACCAACGGACTTGCTTTGCCCGCATTGGTCGATGAGCTCTGCCAGCACAACATCGACCACGTGACCATCACCATCAACTGCGTAGATCCCGAGGTGGGGGCCCAGATCTATCCCTGGGTCTTCTGGAATAACCGACGAATCAGAGGCGTAGAAGGCGCCAAGATCCTGATCGAGCAACAACAGAAGGGCCTCGAGATGCTGGTCGAGCGGGGCGTCCTAGTGAAGGTCAACTCAGTGATGATTCCCGGTGTGAATGAAGAGCACCTCAAAGAGGTATCCGAGGTGGTCAAGGCCAAGGGCGCCTTCCTGCACAACGTGATGCCGCTCATCGCCGAGGCGGAGCACGGCACGTTCTACGGCATCATGGGGCAGCGGGGTCCAACCCATGCCGAGCTTCAGGCGCTGCAGGACGAGTGCGCCGGCGACATGAACATGATGCGTCACTGCCGGCAGTGCCGGGCGGACGCAGTAGGCCTGCTGGGTGAGGATCGCGGCGACGAGTTCACCATGGACAAGATCGCGGAGATGGAGATCGACTACGGCAAGGCTATGGAGACGCGCAAGCAGGTTCACGAGGCTATCGAGGCCGACCGAGAGGCGCAGCGCCAGAGGGCCGGTCAATGCTTTGTTTCCCTGACCGAGTTAGGGGGTGTCGCCAGGAAGGAGACGCGGCCGATGCTGATGGCTGTCGCCACCGAGGGCCATGGCCTTATCAACCAGCACTTTGGCCATGCCCGCGAGTTCCTGATCTACGAGGCCAGCGCGACCGATGTGCGCTTCATCGGCCACCGCAAGGTGGATCTGTACTGCTCTGGCGGGGATACCTGCGGCGACGCCGAGACGGCCCTGCAGAAGACCATTCGGACGCTGGAAGGGTGTGAGGCGGTGTTGTGCTCCAAGATCGGCTTCGAGCCTTGGGGCATGTTGGAGGAGGCCGGCATCATGCCCAACGGCGAGCACGCTATGGAGCCCATTGAAGAGGCCGTGGCGGCGGTCTATCGCGAAATGGCCAAGGATGGGCGGCTGGATGCCCAGGCACCGGAAACGCTGCGCATGAGAGCCTGATTGGGCAGAGAAGTGCCCAGGGCATGCCTCGCTTTGGCCATCTCAGGTGATGCTGCCAACGGCGACAATCAAGCTGGAGGAAACGGTTCCATGGCGTTCAAGATCATTGAAGGTTGCGTCAACTGCTGGGCCTGCGAGCCCCTGTGCCCCAGTCAGGCCATCTATGAAGCACAGCCGCACTTCCTGACCGATGCGAGAAAGTGCACCGAGTGTGAGGGCGATTTCTTGCACCCGCAGTGCGCCACCATCTGCCCCATCGAAGGGGTCATCCTGGACGGCGTCGGCCTCGCCGTTAACCCGCCGGGATCACTTACCGGCATACCGCCCGAACGCATGGCGGCTGCTATGGCCGAGATCCAGGCACGTTAGGCGCCTGCTAGTCCAACCTGTACCGATACGCAGTCGAGGGAAGTTTCGCCATGTTCAGGAGCGCGACGCCGCCGGAGTCACTCCCATGACAGCAACGGTGGTCTTCTACGAGAAGCCGGGTTGCCTGACGAACGCCAAGCAGAAGGAGGCGCTGCGTGCACTCGGTCACCGGCTTGAGGTTCGCAATCTGCTGGCGGAAGCATGGACCGTCGTGAGTTTGCGGCGCTTCTTCGGCGATCGGCCGGTGGCCGAGTGGTTTAACCCAATGGCCCCGCGGGTCAAGACCGGGGTAGTGCGCCCGCATGAGCTCGACGAGGCACGCGCACTGGACTTGATGATCGCAGATCCCATGCTGATTCGCCGTCCCCTCCTGGAGACCGATGCCGGGATGTGCTGTGGCTTCGAGCCGGGTCCTGCGCTCGATTCTCTGGGCTTATACCTGAGTCCCTCGCAGGACATGCAGTCTTGCTCCAGACCTGGGCCGGATGCCCGCTGCGAGCCACCGGAGGTCGTCTGATGCCCCTGGATGTGGAGGCTAGACCTGCAACGGAGGGCGTCGATGTGTCGCGCCACCGCGAGTCGGTGGAGATCGCGACCGGCGTGCACTGGATCGGCGCCCTGGACCCCACGCTGCGTACCTTCGACATCATCCTGCGCACCGCCAACGGTACGACTTACAACGCCTATGCCATTCGCGGAAGCCAGGGTGTGGCCATCGTCGACACGGTCAAGATCGAGTTTTCGTCCGAGTTCTTCGCCCGCCTGGAAACCGTGGCACGTTACGATGAGATCCGGGCCATCGTGCTCAATCATCTGGAGCCGGATCACACCGGTGCACTACCCGAGCTGATGCGCCGTGCACCCCAGGCCAGGCTCTACGTCTCGACCCGCGCCACCTCCATGCTTAAAGCGCTGCTCAAGCCCAAGGAGGAGGAGCGGCGATTCGTGTACACGACGGTGGGCACGGGCGATGAGATCAGCCTGGGGGAACGCACTCTGCGCTTTCTGCACACGCCATTCCTGCACTGGCCGGATACCCAGTGCACCTATCTCGTGGAACAGCAGGTGCTGTTCTCCGGAGATGTGTTTGGCTGCCACTACTGTGACAGCAGGCTGTTCAACGACCGAGTCGGAGAGTTTCGGTTTTCCTTCGATTACTACTACGCGCATATCATGCGACCTTTCAAGCAGCACGTGATGGACGCGCTCAAGCTGATCGAGCCCCTGTCCATCAAGATGGTCGCGCCGGCCCACGGTCCCATACTTCGCGACCGGCCGCGCCGCTACATCACCCATTACCGGGAGCTGTCCACATCCAGTCTGGCCGGTGCCATCTGTAATAAGGAGAAGACCCTGATCATTTTCTACATGAGTTCCTATGGGAATACGGCCCGCATGGCGGAAGCCGTCTGCGCTGGTGCTGAGGAGCGGGGTGGGGTGCGCGTTTCGCTCTACGATCTGGAGGGCGGCGAGATCGAGCCCTTCGTCGACTTGATCGAGGAGGCGGATGCGCTCGCCTTCGGCTCGCCCACCATCAACGGGGACGCCGTGAAGCCGGTTTGGGATCTGCTCTCGTCGCTTGCCGTGGTCAACCTCAAGGGCAAGATCGGCGCCGCCTTCGGATCCTACGGCTGGAGCGGTGAGGCCGTGCGGATGATCGAAGACCGCATGCGGGGACTGAAGATGCGCATCCCCATCAGCGGCTTGCGGGTGAAGCTGATTCCCACCGATGAGGAGCTCGAAGCGTGCCGCGACTTTGGCTGCCGCCTCTCCGACGCCCTCTCAGGCGGGAAGAACGAGCCTGCGGTTATCGATTTTGCCGACCTCGCGTGATGGTGCAAGCCGGGAGTTTTACGTGAACGACAGAGAACAACGAGCCTGCATGAGGGGGGTGGGTTCTGATGCGTCAAGCAAGCACTTAGGAGTATTACGCCATGCCAAAAGCGAAGATTACATTTGAAGACGTTGAGCAAACCGTTAACGTGCCCGCAGGCACCCGTATCATCGAGGTCTCGGAGAAGATCGGTGCCGGTATCATCTACGGTTGCCGTGAGGGCGACTGTGGCACCTGCATGATGCATGTCACCGAGGGCTGGAACAATCTCACCGAACCGTCCGTGCTCGAGGAGAAGATATTGCGCGAGAACATGGCCAGCCGCCACGACCGCCTGGCCTGTCAGGCCCAGATCCTCGGCAACTGCAAGGTCAAACCCGCCTAATCAGCAAACCTGTTCCGGAGATTCATCATGGCCCTCGTAACCTTTTCCAATCCCGATTACAAGGACAAGACCGTCTATGCTGTGGCCGGCAGCCATACGGAGACTGTTCTCAAGCTCGCAAAAGAGCACAAGGTGCCCGTGCAGTTCGATTGTCAGGACGGTGAGTGCGGCCACTGTCTGGTGCGTGTAACCAGCGTCG
>JASJBY010000096.1 GCA_030066245.1 Gammaproteobacteria bacterium | reverse complement strand
ACCGGCCCGGGACGGATCCCATCACCTTCGTTTTCGGGTGCGCACGGAAAAAGCTTGAGCGCACGCTCCCTGCGCTGGCGAAGGTGCCTGTCAAGACTGTGACCCAGGTCGCCTTCGCCACGCGAAATGCGAGAGGGGAGGGACGAACTTGGTTGACCGGATGGTTCGAGACGTGGCGCTGGTGGTGCCAGCGGAGGAAAAGCTGCGGATCGGCTGGGCTACTTCTGCGCTGTCTTCAGCATGGGGCAGTCCCTTCGAGTCAGAGACAACCCCCGGCCTGCCTCGCGCAGAACCTGGCTTATGGCATTCTGATTTCGGTCTGAGAACTCTAAATCCAGCCAGGTTTGCTGTTGCTCTCGGTAGCGGGTTTTCAGGATGGCTTCGATGCCCTGCGACGCCAGACTGTCGCGGTGCTTCTCGGCATTGGCCTTGGTCAAAAACAGGCCTAGGGACACGTGGCCCGCGTAGGGGCCTCGGGGTATTGCCCGGAGGTGCTGGACACCCTGCCGGTTAAGCTCGTGGGCCAGGCGCTTGGCATCCGCAAGGCTCTGTTTTTCAGGTGTCAGCACCAGATAACGGGCGATGCGGGCGGATTTGGCCACCCTGCGGCTGATCTGGGTCGCCTTCCCGGCCAGGGCCTCGGAGAGCTGGTTCGTTTGGGCAACCGTCTTGATAGGGCCAACCGTTCCGCAAACACGAGGCTGCGGGGTGTTTACCGCCGCACTGGCGACCGGCTCGGGCGAGGGCTGCTCGGGGGCCTTCTCCATCGGAGCCACATGCTTGACCGATGGTGCCTGCTGCACCGGTTCGCTGCGCGCCACGTTGGCGGTAGGCGGGACAGCCAGCGGCTTGGCCTTTTCCAGGGGCGTGAGTGGCGCGGTCGTTGCGTCGACTGCGCCTGCCGGCGGCAGCTCGCCTTTCTCCAGGGGCCGGAGCCTGCAGCGTAGGCCGCCCGGAAGGGCATAGTCCGGGTTGGGCAGGAGGAGGCGAGCGCCGAAGGTACCGCTGGAACCGTCCAGTACACGGTCCACGGAGGAAACCGTCGCCAGGTAGCGTCTGGAGCCCGGCAGCTCCGGCTCGACGACGGCGCGCATGCCTTCCTCGATGGACCCGTACATGGTCACCGGGAGGATCACTTCGACCCGTAATGGATCCAGCTGCGCCAATTCCAGGAGTGGCTTGTCGTCCACAAACTCGCCGGGCGCCATCATGCGCTCCACCACGACCCCGTCTATGGGGCTGGGGATGGTGCGCTGATTGAGAAGCTCCACAGCACGCTGGAGCTCCAGCCGGGCGACCAGCTTGTTCTCCTCGGCCTCCACAAGCTTCAGGCGGGCAATGCGCGCGTCAGTTTCCGCCTCGTCCTTGACGTGGAAGGGAACTGCTTTCTTTTCGTAGAGCTCGTCCGTGCGGGCCTGTTTGCGTTTGCCGAACTCCAGTGCGGCGCGACGTGCGTCCACGGCACCATCAAGGCCGGCACGGGCCTTGGCCAGTGATACGGTCGCCTGCTCCACGTCCGATTTGAGCCGCGCCAGCACCTGCCCCCTGGTAATGAGGTCGTTGCGCTGTACGGCGATCTCTTCGATAACGCCCTCTACCGGACTTCCCAGCTCCACCGTGACATAGGGCTTGATGACACAGTCGAGGGTGGGTAAGCCGTGGGCCGGACTCATTGCGGCTATCAAGAGCGAGGCAAGGCCCAGGCGCAGGTCAGGCCTGGCGCGCTTGGGCCCTCGCCCGACGAGATCGGAATGGCTAACGGACCGGAATCGCTCAAAGGCTCTCATTTTCATTCACCTAGGGCCACCAGGACCACGCCCACAGCCGCAGCCAGTCCGTTAGCCGGTGGGTCCAGATCCAGAGAAGTTTTCTGGAGTCGATATGAATTTTCCCTACCCCTTCCATGCCGGGTCGGAGTCGCTCGGCCTGGCCTTCGACGTGTGCCTCCACGCGGAAGAAGTTGCGGCCCTCCCGGGAAACGGCTACCGGCGTGATCTTCTCCACCGTAATGGGCAGGATCTCGCCGGGCATTCCGGAGAGAGCAAGCTTGCCCTCCTGATCCACCGCCAGATCGGCTATGTCGCGTTCGTCTACTTCCAGGATCAGGCGATAAGAGTCCAGAGGAGCGACTTCAAACAGCACGTCACCGCGTTGTACCGGGGCGCCGATTGACTGGCTCAGATCACCGCTGACCACGATGCCGTCGATGGGGGCTACCATGTGGGTGCGGGACAGCTGTTCGTCGAGCAATGCCACCTCGGCTTCTGCCTGGTCAATCTGGGCGTTGAGTATGCTTACCTGAGCGCGGTCGTCCGTCACCAGCGCGCTCCGATGCTCCCGAAGCAGCTGTTCGCGCTGGCTGACCCACTTCAATCGCTCGAGCTTCAGATCTTTGTCCTTGAGGCGGGACAGGGTCTGGCCTTCGCGCACGATGTCTCCCGCCCGTACCGATGCGGCGGCGACGAAGCCGTCCATGGGTGCCACCACGACCCGCTGGACCGTGCCTTCCAGCGTTGCTGGTGCAGTGACCCGGTAGGCGCCGTCCGCCACGGCCAGGAAGGCCACCAGCGCGGCGCCGCCCGCGACGGCGACCTTGAGCTTCAGGTGACCGGCGCCCAGCAGTCGGGCGAGTTGGCCGTGCAGGCTGTCCCAGGCTTTGGCGGCTAACCAGCGGTCCTCGCGACGTTTCAGCTCGAGGATGGGGCCGGTGAGGGTAGCCATGTGACGACACAGAGTGATGGTGTCCGGCGCGAAGACTCGGTCACTGGAACGCTCCAGGGTCACCGCACCCACCGGGCGACCGTTCTCGGCCAGTGGCACCGTGCAGACCGTGCGGGCGCCGTGCTGGCGGAGCAGCGTCTCGTGAGCCCGCGCTATCTGCGGGGCGGCGTCCTCGGCGGCGGGGACCAGCACTGTGTCGTTCTGATCCAGCGCCTCCTCCATGGCCGCCTCGATAGCCCGGACCAGATTGGTCTTCCTTCCGAATCGGGCGCTGTGGGAAAGCGCGTGCAGGCGAACGTGGCCGCCGCGGACAAGACCGATGCTGACCCGGTCGCACGACAGGCGGGTGGCCAGGTCGTTGGCGAGGGCCGTTGTCGCGGCCTGGAACCGTGATTGTTCCAGGCACGCGGCGGTGATCTGAAGAACACTGACGAGCTGGTCTCGTCCGGCGAAGGCCTGTTGGTTGAAGAGTACCTCCAGCCACGCTGAGCTCCACTGCAGCAGTTGCAGCACCGCACGCTGCTGGGGCTCCGGTCGGTCGGACATCTCGATGGCCACGACACCGAAGATACGGCCATTGACAAGCAACGGGCAGGCGACCCGGCTCAAGGGGGCGCCCTTTGAGGGTTCAGCGTTCTCGATTTCCTGCATTACGCCCTTTTTCTCCGTGATGGCGCGCTGGGCCGTCGCTGACAGGCCTGGCGTGCTGCGCCGGCCCTCCGGCCAGTAGGCGGCCGGCTGGTATGGCCCCTGGTCGGGTGCACCCAGCGCGACCAGTCCTCGGGAGGCACCGGCGATCATCTTGCACTGCAGGGCGAGCCACGACTGCGCATACGCATCTATCTTCATGAAGTCGGGCGGATAAACTCGGCGCCTTTAAGGACCCGCTGACCGGTGTCGGGCACGCGCGCGCCATCCCCGAACCCCGTGGGTTTTCCACAAACGTAGTCGGCGCGGGGATTTAGATCTTTATTAGGAAGGGAACGTGATAGACTTCAGCCACATGACGGCGCGAGGACTGCGCCGGCAGGCCAGCATGGCTGGCGGTGCGCAGTCGGGGACAGAGCCGGGAGCGTCGAACTCCCGGTCCACTTGATAAGACAGCGGAGCGGTCGGGGAGGACTGGGATGTCGAGCCCTCAGGAACTGGTCAGCGGCACGGAAGACCTCCTGTCCCTGCCGGAAGTCTATTTTCAGGTCAAGGCTCTGGTGCAGGATCCGGATGCGGGTGCCGCGGAGCTAGCCGAAATCATCTCCTGCGATCCGGGGCTCAGCGCGCGCTTTCTCCGCGTCGCCAACAGCGCTTTCTTCGGAATGCGAGGTCGCGTGGAAACTGTGTCCCGGGCGGTGGCCATCATGGGGATGCAGCAGGTGCACGACATCGTGCTCGCCACGTCCGTGGCACGGGCCTTCTCGGGTATCCCAAGCAGTCTGGTCGACATGGAGCAGTTCTGGCGCAAAAGCGTCTACTGCGCCATCGTCGCCCGAATGCTGGCGGTACGTTCCGATGTGTTGGACAGTGAGCGACTGTTCGTGGAGGGCCTTCTGAGCGACGTGGGTCACCTGGTGATGTATCTCAAGGTTCCCGGCCCAGCCCGCCAGGCCTTGTCGGTAGCGCGCCAGGAGCAAGGCCCCTTGCACCTCATGGAGCGCAAGCTCGTCGGCTGCGATTACGCCCAGGTGGGCGGCGAGCTGATGAGCGCCTGGGGACTGCCCGAGAGCCTTGCCACGGCGATTCGATTCCACACGGAGCCGGCCGCGGCGCAAAAACATCAGCTCGAGACAAGCCTCGTGCACATCGCGACGATTGCCACTGGGGTTTCGATGGCTGCCGACGGTACGCCGTCCATCGCCGCAGATCCCGCGGCCTGGGAAACCACAGGCCTCACGGACGCCGATGTCGATGCGGTGCGCGAGACTGCGGACCAGGAGTTAGCTTCGGTGCTCGACCTGTTCTTCTCGAAAGCCGCCTGATCTGTCGTCGGCTTTGTCCGGCGAAGGGGGGCACGGAAGGGTCTACGGGGAGGGATCAGCGCACGCCCGATTGATGCGGACCGGCGGGGTAAGCGGCAGGTGGTTACTTCGTCACCGGGCTTACGGTGCAGGCGCACTCTCGATAGGCGCCCATGCCGGGGACGGGGGCGATGCCTGCCAGGCCGTCCGCTACGCTATAGGGCCCTTCTTCCTGAACCCTGCGGCACACGCCTAGACAATCCGGGCCGCAGAGCCAGTTGTATCGGGTTACGCGATTCTGCTCGTACTCGCGGAGCTTGCGCATGGCCTGCTGGCCGATGATGGGAATTTTGGGGCTGATGAATATGGTCGCGTCCGGGTCGAACTCGGTCTCGCCATCCTCGTCACTCTCCGATGTTTCCTCGACTTCGACCTTATGACGCAGAGCTACCGGTGCCTGTTTACGCCGACCGAACAACTTTGAAAAAACACCCATAGTTCATCACCTGGTCACTAATCTGCGGCTCGCGGGCGTCCCAGCCTGTTTCCCTGTCGCCACCGGCCCATTCGCAGATGCGGGCGGGCGATGGATCTGCTGGACGGACCTGTTGGCTAAATGGTCGGCTTCACTCCACTCAACTTGAGGCTGACTTGGACGGCCTCCCTCGGGACCATGCCCTCGACGCATCTCCGGGCCGGGTAAGGCACCGTCACCCTCGTTGTGCTCTTCCCGTGCCGCGGGTGGAGCGCTTTGCTTCGGTCAGCGTTGCCACAGCCTGTGGTCAGCCACCAGGCCCCCGCGCAGCTCAATGTGGCACTCCGCGTGGTCCTTCCCGGCGACGCTGTAGACGCGCATGTAATCGCCGGTCACCATGGTGCTCAGCTGAAGGCCACTGGCCCGGGCCAGCACCTGTTGAGCGGGTTGGTTTGCAACCACGCCAGCGCAGAATGTCTGCACGGAGGTGCTGTCGGACCTGGAGGGCCATTTCTCTGCGATGTAGAAGCTGAGTCCCAGCGCGATGAGGGCAATGAGCAAGGTGCGGAGCAGTCTGGTGGAAATCATGATGCGTTTGACTTGGTCTGGCGCTGCAGCGGCTGAGTCGGAATTCCATGTGGAGAGCCAGGCGCCAGGCTTGGCAATCTGCCACAGACGGTAGGAAAGATTACTGCTCCGCGGATAGAATGGCGAAGCTTTCGCTTTGTCCGAACGGATTGCGGACCGGTCATGTCTGTCGAGGAGGGGTCCATGTCCCACGTTTTTTCCCAGCTTCAACGAGTTGTGTGGGCCAGCCTGATTCTCGCCAGCGTGGGTCTTGTCGACCAGGCTGCGGGAGCCGACGGGTCTTTGCGACTCGTTCAGCTGGTCGACGAAATGCAGAACATTGGCATTGACACGGAGAGCGACTCGGGGAAGTTCCTGCGCAGCACGCCCCGTGAGCGCTCTGCCGCCAGGTCCCGGGAAGTCCGGGAGATCCGCATTGCCCAGCAGTTCGGGCTGGGCTATCTGCCTCTGATGCTGGTCCGGCAGTATGGGCTCATCGAGAAGCACGCCAGGAACGCGGGCTTGGGGGATATCCGCGTGGTCTGGTCCCGGTTCCCGTCGGGCAAGATCATGAACGACGCGTTGAGGACCGGTCTGCTTGACATTGCCTCCGGCGGAGTGGCGCCGATGGTGAGGGCGTGGGACATGACTCGTGGCGGCGCTGAGGTCAAGGGCGTGATGTCGCTGAGTTCAATGCCAATGTACCTGAGCACGGTGAACCCGCGGGTGCGCTCTCTCACGGATTTCGGCGAGGCGGACCGAATCGCGTTGCCCGCCGTCGGTTCCTCCGGCCAGGCGGTGGTGCTGCAGATGGCGGCGGCGCAGGCCTTCGGCAGCGACCAGGCGACCCGGCTTGACCCGATAACCGTCTCCAAGTCCCACCCTGAAGCCATGGAAGCCATGCTTGCCGGCCGCGCCGGGATTACGGCGCACCTGGCGAGCCCGCCGTTCCAGTATCAGGAACTCGATGACCCTCGCGTGCGCCTGGTGTTCAACTCGTATAGCATCCTCGGCGGCATGTCGACGCTGACCCTGCTTTGGACCCGCGAGAACTTCTATCTTAAGAATCCCCGCACCGTCAAAGTGGTTTTCGATGCGGTGCAGGAGGCCATGGACAGGATCCAGAGCGACCCTACCCGCGCCGCAAAGAACTATATCCTGCAAACGAATTCGGACTTATCCGCGGATTATCTGGCTCGGTTGCTCAGCAATCCCCAAATCGCCTACAGCCCTGTCCCGATGAATGTAATGAAGTTCGCGGGTTTCATGTTCGAACAGGCGACCACGCGGAATCAGCCGGACAACTGGCGCGAGCTTTTCTTCGACCTGGTGCACGGCGAGGAGGGAAGTTAACCAACCTCCCGGCTGCTGCTTGTCGCACTCAACAGCCATTTGCGAATGCGATTGGCATCGCCAATGCTGGTGTACTTGCCCCAGGCATCCAACAGTACAATGAAAAGTGGTCGGCCGGCGATCTCGGCCTGCATGACCAGGCATCGCCCGGCCTCCAGGATGTACCCCGTCTTGCTCAGTCCGATGTCCCACTCCCTGCGGCGCTTTCGCACCAGCAGATTGGTGTTCCGGAACGTCTTT
The DNA here is from genome assembly GCA_030066245.1 of Gammaproteobacteria bacterium. Classification (GTDB taxonomy): domain Bacteria; phylum Pseudomonadota; class Gammaproteobacteria; order JAABTG01; family JAABTG01; genus JASJBY01. Next base: position 3,485 of record JASJBY010000096.1, on the reverse strand, counting down.
ATGCCGGTCCTCGGGCGGGTATTCAACACCAACGACGGCGTCGTGGTCATGCGGCGTATCTCGGGATACTGCCATGCGCTGCGCAGCATGACGGACAGATCCTCCGCGGTCGACTGGTTGTCGCTGTGCAGGCCGGTCGCGTCTACCAGGGTCGTGTCGAGCATGCCCAGGCTGGCTGCTTTGTCGTTCATGGCCTTGATGAACGCGGGCGTACCGCCGGGAAAGGTTCGCGCCAGAGCTGCCGCCGCCCGATTCTCCGAGGACATGAGTGCCACCTGCAACAGCTCCATGCGGCTTAGCTCCGAGCCGATGGGGAGATAGGAGCGGGACCAGCGCAGACGGTCCTTGTCCTCGCTGGTGATTGCAATGGGTTCGTCCGGGGGTAGGTTGGCGTCCAGGATCACCATGGCGGTCATGAGCTTGGTGATGGACGCGATGGACTTGGGTTTGCGGCTGTTCTTGGCGTAAATCACATCACCGCGGGCCTGGTCGATGATCAGCACGGTGTCCGAGCGCAGACGGAGCTTGCGCCGGTCGGGTATGCGGTCTGTGGAGGCGGTCGAGACGAATGGCGCGGCGTGCCCGGCGACCGGTGTGTCGGTGGGGGCGACGCCCGGGCCGACTGTCGTTGAGTCTGCGTACCCGGCCGACGCAACCGAGAGCATCCAAACACCCAGGACGTACGCGCGCACAGAACACCTCCCTGTAGACCTGGCCATAGACGCGGCCGACGTGGCAGATGCCCGGCCTTCCGGGCCGCCCTGTCGGCCGGCTCGTTTTCCGAGACGGGAGTATACTGCAACCGTGGGTCTGGCCCTATCCCCACACTCCGGTCAAGTATTCGGCCTCCGGCCAGTCAACTATACTTTCCATTCACGGCCTGAATTCAGACTGGAAGAAGCGCACCCCGGGCCAGGGGATGACCGCGGACGAGAGGGAACTTTTGTGCCGCGGCTTTTTCAGTGTTTACCAAGTCTGGCATCTCAAGAAGTCTATGACCAAGCGATTTTCTCGACTGGCTGTCCTGCCGCTTGCCCTCTGTTCGCTGAGCCTGTGGGCGGCCGCGCCGATCGTCGATCCGGTAACGCTCGTTCCAAGCTCCGACCAGCGGGCGGCCACGAAGGTGATCACACGGATCATGGAGCGGCACCATTACAAAAAAGTACCTGTGGACGACGAACTCTCCTTTGTGGTCTTCGACCGCTACCTGGAACGGCTGGACCCCAACCGCAGCGTGTTTCTCGCCAGCGACGTTGAGGCGCTCTCCGTCTACAGACACCGCCTCGACGACGCTCTGCGTCAGGCGCGTCTGGAGCCGGCCTTTGCCATCTTCAAGGTGTTTCGCGCGCGCATGGACGAGCGGGCAGAGTACGCGGTGAGCCTGTTGACGAAAGACTTCGACTTCCAGCGCGATGAAGCCTATGTGTTCGACCGCACCGACGCCCCATGGGCCGCCGACCATGCTGCCCTTGACGAGATCTGGCGCAAACGGGTGAAGAACGATGTGCTGACCCTGCGGCTGGCCGGGAAAACGCAGGAGGAGGTCGTGAAGACCCTTCGCAAGCGCTATGAGCGCACCGCCCGCAGCGTCAAGCAGCTGAACGCTGAGGACGTCTTTCAGATTTTCGTCAACACCTACATGACCTCGGTGGAGCCGCACACCGCCTACCTCTCGCCACGGACCTCCGAGAACTTCCGGATCCGGATGAGCCTGTCTCTGGAGGGCATCGGCGCCGTCTTGCAGACCGACAACGAACATACGGTGGTGCGTAGCCTCATCGCCGGCGGGCCGGCGGCGAAGAGCGGCCAGCTTCAGGTCGACGATCGTATCACCGGTGTCGGGCAGGGCCACGAAGACGACATGGTCGACGTGGTCAGCTGGCGTCTGGAAGACGTCGTCGAATTGATCCGCGGCCCGAAGGACTCCGTCGTGCGTCTCGAGATTCTGCCTAAAGGCATCGCCGAGGACGGAGCCCGAAAAGAGGTGACGTTGGTGCGTAACCGGATAGAGCTGGAAGAGCAGGCAGCCAAGAAGCACGTTCTCGAGGTCAAGGCTGGCGACGTCGAGGCTCGAATAGGCGTCATCGAGGTCCCGACTTTCTACCGGGACGTGAGTGCTAGGGCCAGGGGTGAAGAGGACTATCGCAGCACCAGCCGCGACGTGCGCCGTTTACTCGGGGAACTGACCAACGAGGGCGTGGACGGTGTGATTGTGGATTTGCGAGGTGACGGCGGGGGCTCTCTCTCAGAAGCCATCGAGGTCACCGGGCTGTTCATCGAGTCCGGGCCTGTAGTGCAGGTCAAGGACTCCCAGGGCCGCATCGAGGTGTACGAGGATCCGGATCCCGATATTGCATACAAAGGCCCCCTTGCGGTTCTCGTGGACCGCCACAGCGCGTCTGCATCGGAGATTTTTGCCGGTGCCATACAAGACTACGGACGCGGCGTCATCATCGGCGAGCCCACGTTCGGGAAAGGCACGGTGCAGAGCCTGATGGACGTAAGCCGTTTCGTGCGCGGTAACTCGGATGACCTGGGCCAGCTCAAGCTCACGATCGCGCAGTTCTTCCGGGTATCCGGTGCGAGTACTCAGCATCGGGGCGTCGTGCCGGACATCGTGTTTCCCACTGCGTTTGACTCGGGAGAACATGGCGAACGCTCCCTGGAAAACGCCTTGCCGTGGGCGAGCGCGCGGCCTGCCAGCTTCTCGGCCCATGACCTCTATCCAGAGGACGCCGTGAGCCAGGTTCGCAGCCGGCACGAAGAGCGCACCAGCGCCACGCCGGTCTTCAACATCCTGCTGGAACAGGCGCAGGCGGAGCAGGCGGTCCGGGATCTCGAACAGGCGACGCTGCTGGAAAGCCGCCGCAAGGCGGAGCGTACCCAGCGCGAGAACGCCCAGACCCAGCGCGAGAACGCGTTTCGGGCTGCCCGCGGATTGCCCCTTTTGGCGGAAGACAAGAAGCAGGAGCAGGATGCCGACGAAGACGAAGTCTCGGAAGTGTGGCTTGAGGAGACCGCACAGATTCTGGCCGATTTGATCGCGACCGCCTTCGGCGATCAGCCGCTCCTGCGTACCGCTCGACAGCAGCTATAAGCCGCCGGCTCTGCCTGGTTTGGGATGGGCTTCCCGGGGGCCCGTGCTTGACTGCCGGCAACGGACACCGTCTCCGCCGGTCGACATTCTTGCAGCGGGCTGGTAAGGGCTGAGTTTCTTCCTAATGCTGACGACCCTGGTTCCGCCAGGATAATCTCCCGCATAGCCCGTTTTGCCTCTTGGGCACGCCGCAGCCAAGTCATCCCAAACAGGCGCGTGTCTGCGGGGCCGTGCCGTCGAAGACGTGACAGGGTGTCACGAGGACGACGGCGGCGGTGGACCCCCGACGGTTGGTGACCGGCACTAAGTTGCGGGGTCGTCTACTGGAAATAATGGGGTTCCTGGCCGCGCTGAAAGACGAAGCGTTTGAGCTGCTTGCGCGCGCGAT
>JASJBY010000095.1 GCA_030066245.1 Gammaproteobacteria bacterium | reverse complement strand
CCACCCGCCTCGCGCTCCTCCCAGGAGGCGACCTTCATTTCCCGCGTTTCACCGTGCAGGGGACTGGTGGAGAAGACCTGTCGGTCCAGAAGTGCATTCAGCAACGCGGACTTGCCGACGCTGACACGGCCGAACACCGCGATGTGCAGATGCCCCTGCTCGAGCTTGTCGAGCATGGTTTGCACCTGCTCGAACTCACGGGATAGAGATGCCCGCACCCTGTCCGGGACACGCGGGTCCTCCACCAGCGCGCGCAGCGACTCACGCGCCTGGTCCAAGGGCGTGGTCGCCGCATCAGCCGTGGTCCTCGTCTTGCTTACCGGTGCGCCCGAGTTGGGCGATAGCCAACTTGGCCAGACTTCGCGCACGCGCCTCCAGATCTTCACTCACAGCTTCCTCGAAGCTGCGCAAGGCGGGCGCGCTTCCCAGTGTGCCCTGCGTGGCCAGGGTGTCGGATACCGCTTTGCCCAGGCTGTCAAAGATGATGCCGTACGCGATTGCATGAACGATTCCTCCGGACAGGGTGCCAATTCCCGGAAAGGCCTTCAAGCCATTGCCAACCATTGCCAGCATCAGCGGCAGGGTCTTGAGCACGCGGCGGCTGATGAGCTCCAGCAGACGATTGATTTCGACCTTTCGCGCCGGCACCTCGTACAGCTCACACAGTTTCTGTACCAGCTGCACGCCCAGGTAACCCTGGATGAGGATGTCGGTTCCAGGGGCGACCGCGGCCATCGCGCCCACCACCGCCTTGCGACTATACTCCCTTATCAGCTGAGCTGAGCGGGTTTTGCGATAGTCGTCCACGGCTGCGCCCAGCTTGTGGGTTGCAAGTCCGAGAACCGAGCTGTCCCGCAAGTCCTCGAGGGTCGACAGGTCCCCGTCGATTCTGCGCTGTAAGGCGCTGACCAGCTCGTCCACCCGGGGCGGCGTGTCTCGCCTGATCCACTCCTCGCGGCCATCTGGTCCGACACGGATAACCTCGCGGCTGTCCGCAGCACTGACCGTCACGATGTCGACCTTGTTCCTTTCCGGCGTTCTCGCGCGCAGACGGGTCGTGATCTGCACCAGCTCCTTATCTCCGTACCGGTCAGCTTTGTTCAGCGCCAGTATCAGAGGCTTGTCCAGCTCCAGCAGGGCCTGGAGCTCCTGATGCTGCTCGCGGGTCAGGTCGCCGTCCACCACGTAGACAACCACGTGTGCCCGCTGTGCTTCCTCCCGGGCAAGCTGGTCCCGTGTTCCGTCTGGCTCGTCGAGGCCCGGCAGATCCGTGATCACCACCTGGTCGTGGGCAGGGCTTGTCCAGGTGTACCGGGTGATGTTTCGAGTGGTTCCGGCGCGAACGTCCACATCGGCCTGAGCGTTGGGGAGCAGGGCGCGGACCAGGGAGCTCTTGCCCGTGCTCACCTGGCCGAACAGGGCGACGAAGACCTCGCCCGTGCCCTGGCGTCTGTTCAGCTCTTCAAGCTCTTCCCGGGCCGTCTCCACGTCAACGCCCGCGAGCGCGGCGCGGCCTATCCGAGCTTCCATCTCCTCCCGGGTTCTGGGCACGTCCGGCGCCGGTGGCGCGGGGACAGGCTGTCGCGCCCGTGCCGAAAGGAGTCGCCACACGAGCCAGCTACCGGTGCCTGCGATCACCGCCACCAGGAGGGCGTAGCCTGCCGTGAACCATAGGGGCGCGTCCTTCAGATGGGTCCAGACCTCAAATCCGAGCTCCGTCACATAGAGGAGCATGACGAGCAGTGCCGCCAGCACCAGGCTGACGGCAAGCGCGAGGAGCAGGCGGACGGGAAAGGGATATCGCATGATTTTGGACACGCCGAACTGCGTCGAAAGTGTAGGATTAGACTACGGCCGAATAAAGGGGCGAGACGCCACAGCAGCGGGCTCTCCAGGTCGGTTTGACAAATCCCTCGCCCCTGGTTTGCCGGGAGGCGGAGGTGCCGCTTGCCATCTACGCCGCTGCGCTACAAGTTGGAACGGTTGCCAGCTCGTCGAGTCCTTTGCGAAAGCAACGGTTTCATGTCAGGCTGGGTTTGCTACTGAGAGTGGCAGGATTAATCCTGAGGCAGTATGAAAGGGCAACACGGCATCGTTGTCGTCGGCGTTCTTCTCAGCGGGTTCATGCCGCTTCCAGCCGCATCCCAGGACTCTAGACCGCCGTCAGTGTTCGACAGGCCAGAGCTGCTGCGAGAGCAGCAACAAGACGCGCTGCGTCTGAAAAAGGACCAGGAAGCATCTCGGCGGGAGCTCGGCACCCTGCCGCCGGGACAGGAGCGCCAGTTGGAAGAACGGATGAGGCTCCAGCAGCTCCAGCAGCGCCAACTCCGGGATCGACAGCGCATGGAGCAGCAGGCCCTCCAGCACCGGCTGAGGACGGCACCTCGGACAGCGCCGCAAGCGAGGCAGCGAGCGCAGGCGCAACGATTCGAGCGCGAGGGAGCGGAGCAGCGACTCCAGCAGAAGCTGCGCAGAGGCACCTGGTCCCACGGCCGTTCTTCCGGCGCTGCCCGCTCCAGCAGTTCCGGAGCGCTGCGTCCGTCACCATCCGCGAATCCTCGTTCGCGACTGCGTTTCAGGTAGCTAAGGAGGCTAGCTTCTCATGGCAAGCGACGGGATTTTGGTCACCGGTGGCGCGGGCTATATCGGCAGCCATGTGGTCAGGCAGTTGGGAGAGGCAGGCGAGCGGGTCGTCGTGCTGGACAACCTGAGCACAGGCTTCGAGGATGCGGTCCTTCACGGTGAGCTTGTGGTTGGAGACACAGGGGATAGCGACCTCGTCACCCGGCTGCTACGGGAATATGGCGTAGGCACGGTAATGCACTTTGCCGCCCATACTGTCGTGCCGGAGTCGGTAACGGACCCGCTCAAGTACTACGGCAACAACACCTGCAGCACCCGCTCGCTTCTGGAATGCTGTCAAAGGGCCGCGGTAGGGTCCTTCGTCTTTTCCTCGACGGCCGCCGTGTATGGGATCCCGGAGAGCGGCATGGCTACGGAAGAGACACCGACTGTTCCCATCAACCCCTACGGCACCTCCAAGCTGATGTCGGAATGGATGCTTCGCGATCTCTCGCGCGCCACCCGAATGCGCCATGTGGTTCTGCGCTACTTCAACGTGGCGGGATCGGACCCCGAGGGACGGGTGGGGCAACGCACGCGAAAGGCGACGTTGCTCGTCAAGGTCGCCTGTGAGGCGGCCATGGGGAAGCGCGACCGGATCAGGATCTTCGGCACCGACTACCAGACACCGGACGGTACGGGCGTAAGAGACTATATCCATGTGGAGGATCTGGCAGGCGCGCATCTCAAGGCCCTGGATTTCCTGCGCCAGGAAGGGGACTCGACGACACTCAACTGCGGCTATGGACACGGCTACAGCGTGCGTGAGGTGCTTCATGCGGTCGAGCGGGTGAACGGTGCGCCGCTGCCCGTCGAGGAAGTGGCGCGACGGGCCGGCGACCCGCCCATGCTGGTTGCCAACGCGGAACGCATCGCCCATGTTCTCGGCTGGCGGCCGCGCTATGACGACCTCGACTTCATCTGCAAGTCATCGCTGGACTGGGAACGCAAGCTCCCGTAGGTCTGAACGCCTTTCTGGCCTATCCACGGCTTGACCAGCGGCATGGAATCTGCCCGCTGGGTCTGTCTATACGCCAGCATGGTCTGATGCGCGGAGCGGCCGTAACTCGGCCGATTACACTCTTGTATCACTTCCTTTCGGGCCGTAACAAACCCGCGTTCTCGCGTTGCAGGGACGTATAGAAGCCTGTAGTCTTTCGTTCCTGGGAACTCGGTAGGCGGCACATGCTGAGTAATGCGCTGACCATTGCTCCGAGTCCACAAGGGGTTTGGGGGTCACGTGATGCATAATCGGACGTATGGCGATTGCCATCGCCGTTGGTGTTGTCTTGCACCAGCGAGTCGCGAGACAGCGCGTCTGCTGCTCGTCATTTTGGCCGCGAGCCTGCTGCTCGGCGGCTGCACCAAGCTGGGACCGGACTTCGTGAAGCCGGAAGCCCAGGTGCGGGAGGAGTGGACCGAGACGGGCGAGGAGGAGATCGAGCCGCAGCCGGTGGACTACCGGGAATGGTGGTCGCTCTTCAACGATCCGGTGGTCGAGGAGCTGGTGGCGGCGGCCTACCGGCAGAATCTGACCCTGCAGGAAGCGGGGGTGCGGGTTCTGCGAGCTCGTGCCGAGCTCGGCATCGCTGTGGGCAGCCTATATCCCCAGACCCAGCAGGCCGACGGCGAGGCGACCACCAACCGAACCAGTCAGGTCAGACCGAATTCCAGAGGCGCAGACAAGAGTTTCGGTCTCTACGACCTCGGTGCCAGTGTTGCCTGGGAGCTGGACTTCTGGGGCCGCTTCCGCCGCGGCGTGGAGTCGGCCGACGCCACCCTCTATGCCTCCATCGCCGACTACGACGACGTGCTGGTGTTGCTGGTCCAGGGCGTGGTCGGCAACTACATCTTAGCGCGCACCGCCGAGGAGCAGATTGTGCTGGCCAAGCGCAATGTGCAGATTCAGCGCCGTTCCCTGGAGATCGCCCAGGTCCGGTTCCGCAACGGCGTGGTGACGGAGCTGGACGTGCAACAGGCCATAGGCCTGCTTCGCGAGACCCAGTCGACCGTGCCGCGGTTCGAGGCGGACCTTCGGGCGGCGGAGAACGCCCTCAGCGTGCTGCTGGGCAGGCCGCCTGGGGAGGTGCGCATGATCATGAAGGGCGCCGGCAAGATACCCACGGCTCCGCCGGAGGTGGCCGTGGGGGTGCCGGCGGACCTGCTGCGCCGGCGTCCGGACGTGCGCCGGGCGGAACTGGCTGCCGCGGCCCAGAGTGCCCGCATCGGGGTGGCGAGAACGGATCTGTTTCCCCGTTTATCGCTCATCGGCACCATCGGCACCCAGTCGACCAGCGGCGCGGGAAGGACGACCGACCGGGGCGAAGGCGGTCTCGACTCGATGTTCACCAGCGACAGCCTGCGTTATCAGGCCGGACCGGCTTTCACCTGGAATCTGTTCAACTACGGCCGCCTCAAGAACAACGTCCGGGTCCAGGACGCCGCTTTCCAGGAAGCGGTGGTCTTTTACCAGAACCAGGTCTTGGAAGCCGCCGGGGATGTGGAGACTTTCATGACGGATTTTCTTCGCTCCCAGGAGCAGGCAGCCTTCCTGGCCGACGCCGTGAAGGCCCAGCAACGTGCAGTGGATTTGGCCCTGATCCAGTACCGGGACGGCGTGGTCGATTACCAGCGGGTGTTGGACACCCAGCGCGCCCTGGTCGCCTCGGAGCAGGACTGGACGGACTCCCGCGGCAATATCGGCACCAGCCTCGTGAATATGTACGCCGCGCTCGGTGGCGGCTGGGAGCTGCGCGAGGGCAAGCCCTTCGTGCCCGAACATCTGCAGTCAGCCATGGCCGACCGCACCGACTGGGGCAAGCTGCTCAAGCCGGACGCGATGGAGAAAGTGCCCGAGAAGCAGGAAGATTTCGGCGAATGGCGCTGGCCTGACTGGTAGGGCGGGCTAACGATCTATCTTTTGCCGGCACGCCGCCAGCGTTTCGAAAGCGCCCAGGTGCTCTGCCCGATACTCCGGTAATGCGCGCCGCTGGATCTCGCTGAGTTCCAGTCGGTGCCATTCCACCCGGTGCTGTCCTCGTTCCAGATGCTCCGATGGCTGACTGCCATGGGTCACTGCGAACTTGGCAACTTCGCACTCGCCTATGGCCCAGAAGGTCGGCGCCACCTCCGGCGCCTCGGTCATGGTCAGCTTGTACAGGTCGTACATGAGTGGACTGCGGGGCCTCAGCTGAGCGCCGCGGGGTGTCGCAAACGGGGCTGCGGAATCCTTGTCGTCGTCGGTCTCAGGACGGGTCCCACCGGCGCCCACCAGCGCCACACGGTCAGCACACCGGCCAGCGAGGAGGCAACGTAAGTCAAAGACGAAGCCGTCAGGATTTCCCGCGCCGACTTCTCCTGTTCCGGGGTGATGTAACCGTCCTGCAGCAGCGGCATAGCCCTGCCGAAACTCGCATCCAGTTCGGTCGGCAACGCGGCCAGTTGAGCCAGCACGCCGGTCCCGAGCATGGCGAAAGCAACCCCGCCGATAACGATGGCAGGTATGGGTTGGCGACTGAATATGGCCGCGACAGGTGTCGCAAGCAGCAGGGCAGTGCCCGCCTGGCCGGTGACCTGGGCAACCTTGCCCAGTCTCGCCCGCCAGACGAAAGGTGTGTATCCCGACGCGTCCTGCAGCGCGTGACCGACTTCATGCGCAGCAACGGTGACGGCCGTGAGTGACTTGCGAGTTATCTTGTCACGGGTAAGGCGAACGGCCTTGGCATCCGGGTCATAGTGATCGCCAAGGTCTGTGCTCTCGACCTTGACTTTGTGGAGGCGGTGACGGTCGAGCAGTTCCCTTGCCAACTCGCCGCCGGAGCGCAGGCGACTGTCCACCCGCCTGTTGTTCCGGCCAAGCACATGTCTGACCCAGAGTTGCGGGCCAAGAATTAAAGCGACTGCAGGAATAAGAACCAGAACCGGATGCATGACGCCTTCACCACCTGGTCGCCACCTCCGTGTAATATACAACAAAGGTGGGGGGAGATCCTGTGTAGGGAGGACGTGCCCGAAGGGGTTTCACACCCATGGCTTTTCACGAGACAATGACAAGCGGCCGCATCCGGCCCGTGTAGATGGATAACGCTGGCGCTGGGGTGCCATGAAGACGCTCAGTATGATTGCCCAGAAAGGGGGCACGGGAAAAACCACGCTGAGCATACATCTTGCGGTTCAAGCGAGTCTTGATAGCCTGAAGGTGCTCCTGGTGGACATTGACCCCCAGGCCAGTGCAACCGCCTGGTGGCGCAGGAGGCGCGAAGCGGAGCCAGCGCTTGTTCAGAGCAGGGGCAAGAAGTTGGAACAAGTGCTGAAGGCGGCGGCGGATCAGGATTACGATCTCGTGGTTATCGATACGGCACCGCACAGCTCCCATGAATCCAGCGCGAGTGCGCATCTGTCCGACCAAGTGTGTATCCCGACCCGTCCTGCCATTCTGGACCTGGATGCCATCGGTGCGTCCACGGAGCTTGTATCCGACATCGGCGTGGCAGCCATGATTATTCTCAACAGCTGTCCGCCGCCACACCTGTTCGGTGAGCCGCATATCGTTTCCGAGGCGCGCCAGGCACTCAGCGTCTACGGTCTTCCGGTATGCGACGTGGCCATCAGTCAGCGGGCGGCGCTGGGCCATGCGCTCATCGACGGGCGCGCAGTCACAGAGTTTGAACGTAAGGGCAAAGCGGCACGGGAGATCGACCGTCTGTGGCGCCTGCTGAAAGAGGAGTTGGGTTTATGAAGCGACGGCCCAAGCTAAGCATCTCCGTCGACGCTGACGTGGACAAGAAGCAGCCGCCACCGGGTTTCGAAAGCGTCCTCCCTCCGGCTGCAGAGGCGACTGCGGCCACGGACACGGAAGTGCAGCCGCTGGCTGTTCCCGAGAGCCGCAACCCCAGTCCTGAAACAGTCGCCCCGGAAGGGCCCGCCCCGTCGGCAAGCTCGGCCGGCGAGCAGTCCGACACGCCAGTGACGTTCGCTAAGACCTCCGTTGACAGTCTCGAGACTGGGCTCTCGGCTGATGCGCGAGAACGCGTTGCAGTCGGGGGTGATTCCCGCGTGCCTGCTGCACCGAGAACTGCGCCAGCCTCTGGTGCCGCGACCAAGGAAACCACGGAGAAGCGCCGGGTACGCGCTGCGCCGGGTCCGGTATTCGAGCCCGCGGGCCGGATATCCGGTAGACCGGGGGGATCGCTTGCCGACCAGCCCGAGCGTCCCAGCGGCAGGCAGATCGTTACCACATTGCTGGTGGCTGCGGTGGCGGCTCTGTCCGTCTACCTGCTGAAGCGGCGATTCTTCTAAAGACGGCTCGCCGGCAGTCAACGCAGCCGAAGCGGTTAAGAGAAGCGGCCGAACGCTTTTTTGATGGCTTGTTCGAGCTCGTCGACCGCTTTTCCGAAACCGCTGCTCAGGTCGCGAAAAGCGGTCCCTCCTTTGTCCACAATCTGGTTGAGCTCTTCCTGCGCGGCGGCCCGCTTCTGATCAAGATCTTTAAGAATCCGCTGGCTCTCCAGCTCGGTCTTGACTATGGCCTTGCTGGCCTGTTCGCCGACGCGCTCGATCTCCAGGGAAAGCTGCTTCAGGCGAGTCTGCAGTTCCTCAACGGCACTTGCGCGAGCGGAGGACTTCTTGTTTTCCGACGGTTTCGATTGCTTACTGCCGCCAGACTTCTTCTTCGACTTCTCGCCCGATCGTTTTGACTTCTTTCCCATGTCATTCCCCAATTACCTCGCCATGCCGGCGCTCACCGGGCGTTCAATGGCCGGCCCTTGCTCCTCAGTGAGCAGCGCCGATGTTCAGGGCGTACTGGAGGAAAACGTACACACCGTAGACCGTTAACAGCCAGATCCCCTGCCATCTGTAGAACCTCGTCTTGTTCATGAAGATGAAGATTCGGAACGAGAACAGGATGATAAGCATGGCCGGAAAGTGGAAGTAGAAGAAGTTGTCCGGGATCGCCAGGGGTACGGCGGCTGCGGCCGCTCCGATGACAAACAGCACGTTGAGCACGTCCGCGCCCACGATGTTGCCGACCGTGATCTCCGGGTGTCCCTTGCGGACCGCGGCAATGGCGGTCATGAGCTCTGGCAGGGATGTGCCGAAGGCCACCAGAGTGGCGGCGATGACGTCCTCAGGCACACCAAAGCGGAGCGCGATCTCGGCAGCGGACGGTACCAGTATACGGGCACCGAGAATCACCAGGGACAAGCCACCGATCACCATGACCCAGGCTTTGGCGTTGCTGAGGTCGGACCCGTCTTCATCGTCATCGTCCTCGACGACCTCGCCGGCAGCAGCACCCTGTTTCGCCCATACGTAAGTGATGTACATGTAGGCCGCCAGCAGGCCCAGGAAGAAGAAGCCGACCCAGCGCTGGAGAAGGCGCTCTTCCCCTTCCGGCGTCATGACCAGAACACCCAAGGAGATCACCACCAACAGGGTGGCCGAGCCCACCTGCACCCAGCCGGTGCGGTTAAGTATGAAGCGGTTCACCGGGACGGCGGCCAGCACGGCGGTCAAGCCGAAGATCAGGCCGGTGTCAGCGATGATGGAGCCGACGCCGTTTCCCAGTGCCAGGCCGGGATTACCCATGTATGCGGCCATTACCGAGACAAAGGCCTCCGGTAGCGTGGTTCCGAGAGACACTACGGTCGCGCCGATAACAATCTTTGGCAGTCCCGTCCGTTCGGCGATGGCGACCACCCCGTCGATCATCCAGTCCGCCCCCTTGGAAAGCAGGGCAATGCAGACGGCGATGATGATGAGCAGGGTGAATGTAGAGAGTTCGGCTACAAACTGCTGCAGCAGCGTCTCGTCCCCGATCCACCGCAACACTGAGTTATCCATTGCATCCTCCTAACAAGACCGAGTTCCCGCGCTTCACTAAATCCGAGTGTCGGCAGTCAGGAGAACTACTGCGAATGCGAGCAGCGCTGAAGCCTGTCTTCGGGAAAAGCGATTTGCAGCGGGATCCCCCTAGGTATGCGACGTTGTTATGTTTGGTGCCGCCCCAAGCCATGCGGCTTGCTAATGCCGTTGGCTCCTGGCGGGGAAAGGGGTGCAGCCGCGTGGGCATGCGTCCAGACGCCGATGCCGCAGAACGGCGGATGAGGAGTCACGCGCGCATTTCCCCCCCGGGGGAACGATACCAGATTTGCGTGCTGAAAAAAGCCCCCCGCGTTTACCTGAGCTGGCAACTCAGAAACTCGGCGATGTCTCGTCGTGGTCGGGCTCTTCGTGATGCTGCGCCAGGCTGGAACGGATGCCGACGACCGACCCGAGTCTGGGATGATCCGGGCGCTGTTCTGTAACATTTCGGAAACAATCTTGCGCAGGATCGCCTCCGCTACAGCCGCTGATTGTTACACGCAGGTAACGTGGTTAGAATGGCTGGATGGAAAAGAAGGTGCTCCGGTATCTCGTACTCTCGCCCCTCGGCACGAGTTTGAGGCCGCGCCAAGCACGACATATAACGATTCCAATAACGCAAGCTGCCCTGTAGCCTTCGGGCGGGAGAGAAAGAAAAATGGCCAACTTACCAGCCTGGCTCGGTAGCCAGAATGTCGTCAAGGTCTTGCTCGTGGCTGCCGCAGTCGCCGCCTCTGTCATGATCCTCAGGCGTCGCATGTCCAAGTAAACCCATGAGTACCCCGTCGAAACCACTGTGACGGGGTACCGGCGCGCGGGCAGCTGCTCCACGCGCTGTGGTGTATTTGAATCCAGGTCTGGGGCTGTTCCACCTTCGCGACTAAAGATTCCGGCGGTGGGGCAATTCGGCCTCGACAGGGCAAGCGCTTGCTGCGACAGAACATCGCATGGCACGCATCTGCGCCGTTTAGCTTCGGCCTAGATAGCTGTTCGGAAATATCGATCACAAACGGCGATACAGCTGGTGTGGGACCCGGCCGGGGCATTGGCTCCGCTAAATCTCACCAGGCCTTCCTGGCCTGGCGAGAAGCGGAGATGGCGAGCTTAAGCTCTCCCTGCGCCGCTCGCCATCTACGCCGCTACGCCAACACCCCGACCGGGTCAGCTCGTAGC
>JASJBY010000094.1 GCA_030066245.1 Gammaproteobacteria bacterium | reverse complement strand
TGGTGGTCTGCTGGCCTACTACGATTTCGACGACGATGACTTCGCCAACGAGTACACCCACTGGAGCGTCACTCTGAGCAAGGATGCCGGTAAGTTCGGCACCTTCAGCCTCAACTACGAGCAGACCGACGGCGATCGGGGCGACGTGCCCGCCGACGACGACGACCCCAAGCTGTGGGTGGGTTGGAACGTCACCTTCGAATAACAGGGGAATGGCCCTGCCCGGGTCTTGCCCGGGTAGGGCGAGGAGATTCAATCGATGAAGTTAGTTACAGCAATCATCAAGCCGTTCAAGCTGGACGACGTCCGGGAGGCTCTCTCGGATATCGGCGTTCAGGGTGTCACGGTGACCGAAGTAAAGGGATTTGGCCGGCAGAAGGGACATACCGAGCTCTACCGCGGTGCCGAGTACATCGTTGACTTTCTGCCGAAGGTCAAGCTCGAGGTGGCCGTCAAGGCAGACCTGCTCGACCAGGTGCTGGAAGCCATAACCAATGCCGCACGAACGGGGAAGATCGGTGACGGCAAGATTTTCGTATCCACCCTGGAGCAGGTGGTCAGGATACGGACCGGTGAGAGCGGCGCTGAGGCGCTGTAAGAGAGCGGAGGATACGACCGATGGAAACAGCAAACGCTGTTGCAGAACTGAGCTATGCGCTGGACACCTTTTACTTTCTGGTGATGGGCGCGTTGGTAATGTGGATGGCCGCCGGCTTCGCCATGCTGGAGGCCGGCCTGGTGCGCGCCAAGAACACCACCGAAATCCTGACCAAGAATATCGCCCTCTATGCCATCGCCAGCATCATGTACATGCTGATGGGATACAACATCATGTATCCCGGCGAAGCGGTCAATTCCTGGTGGCCCGGCTTCGGCAGCATTCTGGGTAGCGACGACAATGCGGTGAACGACGTGGTCGCTGGGGGGGAGGACGCGCCTTACTACTCTGTGCTGTCGGATTTCTTCTTCCAGGTGGTGTTCGTGGCCACTGCCATGTCCATCGTCTCCGGCGCAGTGGCGGAGCGCATGAAGCTTTGGGCGTTCCTGCTCTTCGCCGTCGTCATGACGGGTTTCATTTACCCCATGCAGGGCTTCTGGAAGTGGGGCGGCGGCTTTCTCGATCAGGCAGGGTTCCTGGATTTCGCCGGCTCCGGCGTTGTCCATCTGACCGGTGCCAGCGCGGCCCTGGCCGGGGTGCTGCTGCTTGGGGCGCGCAAGGGCAAGTACACGAAAGACGGCAAGATCAACGCTATTCCAGGCGCTAACCTGCCGCTGGCCACCCTGGGTACCTTCATCCTCTGGCTGGGTTGGTTCGGCTTCAACGGTGGTTCGGAGCTCAAGGTCTCCAACGTGGAGGAAGCGAACGCCGTTGCGCTGATATTCGTCAACACCAACATGGCCGCCGCTGCCGGCGTTGTGGCCGCGCTCATCACGTCCCGGCTGCTGTTCGGCAAGGCGGACCTCACCATGGCCCTCAACGGTGCCCTCGCCGGCCTGGTGGCCATCACGGCGGAGCCGCTGACACCGACCCCGCTGCTGGCGAGCACCATCGGCGTGGTGGGCGGCATCCTGGTGGTGTTCTCGATTGTCACCCTGGACAAGCTGAAGATCGACGATCCGGTGGGCGCCATCTCGGTGCACGGTGTGGTCGGCATGTGGGGACTGCTGGCAGTGGTCCTTTCCAACCCGGAGGCCACCGTCGGTGCGCAGCTGCTCGGCCTCGGCGTGATCTTCGCCTGGGTGTTCGGCACCGCGCTCATCACGTGGTTCGTCATCAAGATGATAATGGGCATTCGGGTCTCCGAAGAGGACGAGTACGAGGGCGTGGACATCGCCGAATGCGGTCTCGAGGCCTACCCCGAATTCGTCGGAACCCAGGGTTCCGGCAAATAGTCCTGTCCTCCAGTGGTGGAGTTGTGCGGGCGCATTTGCGCCCGCTTTTTTTTGTGCGGGGCGCGAGCGCGGCGTCGCGTCAGGAGCAGCTGCAATTGCCAACGGAACAGGGAATGTGTCGAAGTTCGCAGAATGCGTGCCGAAAACGGGACTACACTTCATAAGTCCCGGAATGTGCACTCCGACGGGGAAACGCATTGGTGTTCAGCTCGTGCCGCTACGGCTCCCACTGCGAATGCCTGATCGATCACGGATGCGGGGATGCGGAAGGTAGTGCCAGTCCGTCTGGTGGGGAAGACGGACATCAGCGGCCGGCGGGACTATCCAAAGCGAAACCGTGAGAATAGAATAGCGCGCACTTATGATCAGTCTTTCGTCGCATTGGCTGCGGTCCAGAGGGTAGGATGGCGGAGTTGGTCAGCAAAGAAATACTCAAGACGCTCGTTCCGCCCAGTGCCCTTAATGCCGAGAACTTTCAGGAGCTCGCCAAGAAGGCGATCGTAGAAAGTCTCGCCGTCGGCCAGACCCTGTTCAAGGCAGGCGACACGGATGGCAAGACCGTCTACCTGCTGTCCGGGGAACTCGAACTGCTGTCAGACTCCGGCGTTGAGAAAATAATTCGCGCCGGGACAGACGTTGCCAGGCATCCGCTGGCCAACCAGCAGCCCCGCCAGTACACGGCACGTTGTCGAACCGACATCACCTACACGCGTTTCGACACCGATCTGCTGGACATTCTGCTGACCTGGGATCAGCTCTCCGGCATCGAGGTCAATGAGATTACCGAAGGCACGACGGTTGAAGAAGAAACCCTGGTGACCCAGGAGGGCGGGGACTGGATGACCCGAATTCTCCAGTCCAAGTCCTTCATGAAAATACCGCCCGCCAACATCCAGCGCATGTTCATGCGTCTGCGGGAAGTCCCGGCCCGGAAGGGCGATGTGGTCATCAAGCAGGGTCAGGACGGCGATTTCTACTACATTATCAACCGGGGCCGATGCAAGGTGACCCGCCAGTCGCGCACGGGTCAGGAGATCACTCTGGCTGAGCTCGGGGACGGCGACGCCTTTGGCGAAGAGGCACTCCTATCGTCCGCCAAGCGCAACGCCACCATCACCATGCTCACCGACGGCATACTGATGCGCCTCTCGAAAGAGGATTTCGATGAGCTCCTGAAGGCGCCCATGCAGCAGGAGGTGGACTTCGAGCCGGCGAAGAAGATGGTCCAGAAAGGGGCAAAGCTCCTGGACGTCCGGCTGGAGAGTGAGTTCAAGAATAGCAACATCAAAGGCAGCATGAATCTGCCCATTTACATGTTGCGGCTCAAGGCCGAGAGCCTGGACCCCAGCAAGACGTACATCTGCTACTGTGACACCGGCCGGCGCAGCTCGGCGGCCGCGTATCTCCTCAGCGAGCGCGGCTTCGACGCCTATGTGCTGAAAGGTGGCCTGATGGCACTATCCAAGGCGAAACATCCCGGCGCGTAGCCCTATCGTCCATGCCCGACGCCTACGGGGTGATGGGTCATCCTATTGCCCACAGCAAGTCGCCCGCCATTCACGCGGCCTTTTCCCGGCAGACCGGCGAGGACATCGCTTATGGGGCCATCCATGTGCTGCCGGGCGAGTTTGCGGCAGCCGTGGCCCGATTCCGCGATTCCGGCGGCAAAGGGCTCAACGTCACGTTGCCGTTCAAGGAGGAGGCCTGGGCACTATGCGACCGACGCACCGAACGCGCGGACAAGGCCCGGGCCGTGAACACGCTTTGGTTCCATCAGGCGGCTCTGCGCGGCGACAACACCGACGGCACGGGTCTGGTGCGGGATCTGACCGTGAATCACGGATTAAGCTTGTCTGGCCTGCGGGTTCTGCTGTTGGGGGCCGGCGGGGCCGGCCGCGGCGTGCTCGGACCCCTCCTGGAGTGCAGCCCGGCGCAACTGGTCGTGGCCAACCGCACCGCGTCAAAGGCCGAGGAGTTGGCGTTGACCTTCTCCGCAGCCGGTAACGTTACGGGCTGCGGACTGGACGCCCTTGGGGGACATCGCTTCGACCTGATCGTCAATGCCACATCCGCGAGTCTGTCGGGGCGGGTCCCCGCACTGCCTCGCGATGCCCTGGCGCCCGGTGGCTGGTGCTACGACATGATGTACGCCGACCAGCCCACTGCTTTTGTGCTCTGGGCGCGGACTCGCGGCGCGGCGCGCGCCCTGGACGGGCTCGGCATGCTGGTGGAGCAGGCGGCCGAGTCCTTCCTGCGCTGGCGGGGAGTGCGGCCTGAGACCGGTGCGGTTATCGAGGCCTTGCGTTCAAAATCCCTGTAGTCGGTCCATCAGATCCGGCAACCAGACGGTCAGTTGCGGGAACGACACCAGGATGGTGATGCCCAGAACCTGCATAGCGACAAAGGGTAGGACCCCCACGTAAATGTGACCGATGCGGATCTCCGGCGGCGTCACGGCCTTCAGGTAGAAAAGTGAAAAGCCGAAGGGCGGGGTCAAAAAGGACGTCTGGAGATTGACGGCGATGAGCACGGCAAACCAGAGCAGGTCGATGCCGAAATGCTCGGCGATGGGGGCCAGGATAGGCACCACGATGAAGCAGATCTCCAGGAAATCCAGGAAAAAGCCGAGTCCGAAGATCAACAGCATGGCGGCGGCCAGAAACCCCCACTCGCCTCCCGGCAGGCCGGTCATGATCTGGTGGACCAGTCCGTCACCCCCCATACCCCGAAAGACCAGACCGAAAGCCGTCGCGCCGATGAGGATGAGGAACACCATGCTGGTCAAACGGGTGGTTTGGCGCATGGCCTGGCGCAGGCCCTCCAGGCTGAGACGTCCGTGCATGGCTGAGAGCAACAGAGCGCCCACGGCGCCGACAGCCGCCGATTCCGTGGGCGAAGCGATGCCGAAGAAGATGGAGCCGAGCACGGCAACAACCAGCGCCAGCGGCGGCAGCAGACTTCTCAGGACGCGCCCGGCAAGCGCCTGGTCGGGTCGGCTGGCCAGAGCGGGCGCCACTTCTGGCCTGCGCCAGGCGATAAAGGCGATATAAGCCGCGAACAGCAGGATGAGCAGCATGCCCGGCATCACCGCCCCGATGAACAGGCGGCCCACCGGTACGCCCACCACGTCGCCCAGCAGAATCAGGATGATGCTCGGGGGGATGATCTGACCCAGGGTGCCCGAGGCGGCAATGGTGCCCGTGGCAAGCTGCGGCGCGTACCCATTCTTCAGCAGCGCGGGCAGGGCGATGACGCCCATGGTGACCACGGTCGCCCCGACGACGCCCGTGGTTGCCGCCAGCAGGGCTCCCACGAATACGATGGACAGGGCCAGCCCCCCGCGCAAGCGGCCGAACAGCAGTCCCATGGTCTCCAACAGATCCTCTGCCAGACCGGATTTCTCCAGAACGACCCCCATGAATATGAAAAGAGGCACCGCCAGCAGCGTGAAGTTGGTCATGACGCCCCAGATCCGCAGGGGCAGCAGATTGAAGAACTCGAAGCCAAGGAAAATGCCGCCGAAGAGCGTTGCCACAGCGCCGAGGGTGAAAGCCACAGGGTAGCCGGCAATCAGGCTGGCCACGAGGACGGCGAACATGATTAACGCCCAGACTTCCACTACCCGTCATCCCGGCCGAGAATGCGGTGCAGAGCGCTCAGGGCCGTTGCGATGCCTTGCAGCAGCAGGAGACCGAAACCCACAGGTATCGCAGCTTTCAGCAACCAGCGATGCGGTAGCCCGCCTGGATCGGGTGATCCCTCCCCATGGACGAAGGAGTCGTGCAGGAACGGCCAGGCGCTGATTATGATCAGCACGCAGAAAGGAAGCAGAAACATCAAGGTACCAAGGAAATTCACCCAGGCCCGCCCCCGGTCGTTCAGCCAGCGGCTCTGGTAGAGCACGTCGACGCGCACGTGGTCGTCGTGTTTCAGCGTGTAGGCGGCGCCCAGCAGAAAGACCAAGGCGAACAGGTGCCATTCCAGCTCCTGCAGGGCAACGGAGCCGCTGTGGAACAGATAGCGCATGGCCACGTCGTAGGCGATAAGCAGGACCATCCCGAGCACCAGCCAGGAGGTCGCCCGCCCAGTCCATTCGGTGATGTGCTCGATCCACCTCACAAGGTTTCGGGACCATTGCAGCAGGGTATTATGCATAGCAACTGGCGGTCAGCGGGCGGTAAACAGCGATCAGCACCATGGACTAGGTGATTGCAGTCGGATTATACGTCACGCGACTCGCTGAACAGGCCGGCCGTCGCATTACTCAAAGCGGCAAATTCGTTCAGGCTCAACACGCCTGCGCGAGCGCCTGGGTCCACGCCGAGGTTTTTCATGTCGGCCGGGCCGAGAATCCCTTTCAGCGCGTTGCGCAGGGTCTTGCGCCGTTGGGCAAAGGCCCGGCGCACGACTTCTTCGAACACGACCTCGTCTGCCACCTCCACCGCGGGGATCTGCCTGGGGACAAGTCGCACGACGGCGGATTCCACTTTGGGGGGCGGGTTGAAAGACAAGGGACCGACATGCAGAAGCACCTCGACCACGCAGCGATACTGCACCATGACGCTCAAGCGCCCGTAGGCTTCAGTACCGGGAGCGGCGGCCAAACGCTCCACTACTTCTTTCTGCAACATGACGTGCATGTCCCGTATTGCATGGCTCTGGCTCAAGAGGTGAAACAGTAACGGGGTGGATATGTTGTAGGGAAGATTGCCCACGATGCGAAGCTTGCCGCCGGCTCCGGCGAGCGTCCCATAATCGAAGCGCCGTGCGTCGCCTCTATGCAGCGTCAATCTGCCTTCCCGAACCCAGTCCGTTGCCGCCAGCCTTGCCACCAGGTCCCGGTCCAGCTCAATCGCATCCATGGTCCCGCTCCCTTCCAGCAGGGGGCCGGTCAACGCCCCGAGTCCCGGGCCGATTTCCAGAATCCGATCGCCCGGCCGAGGCGCGATGGCCGACACGATGAGTCGAATCACTTCCAGGTCGTGGAGAAAGTGCTGACCGAACCTTTTCCTGGGACGGTGGCTCAAGGGGTTGGCCTTCCAAAAGTGGGAGAAATGAATGAGTTAAGTTTCGGGCAAAACCAAAGTGCTGCGCAAATCAGGGGGTTAGGGGTGCGTGGAAGAAGGGAGTGGGTCGCTTCGATTTTCGCGACGGTTGAAATCGGGAAAGCTCGGCCCGACTGTTCGCGGCCGGCCGGAGGCCAGTCGTGTTTTGGGCGGGGCTGGAGGTTGAGGTCAGCACCAATCGCCCATCAGGACGTAGGGGGCCCAGTGGAGGGGTTGGGAATAGTCGTATTGTTCACGCATGGTGTGTTGCGCGTGAGTAAGGGCCTGGACCTTAGAGGCGCCGCTCAGCAGTGCGGTGTAGAAGGCGTCGAAGAAGGCAGGACCTGATTGATCACTGGTTTCCCAGAGGGTGGTCAAGACGCTCGGGGCGCCGGCGAGTGCGGCTGCGCGAGAAAGACCGACGAGTTCATCGCCTGGGTGTCGTGCGGTTAGGCCGGTCACGCAACCGCTCAGGCTTAGCAGCGAAGTGGGGAGATCGCTGGCTAAAAGATCGTCAACTGTAAAGAGACCGTCTGACATGACGAGCCCGGAGAGAAGCGGGTCCTGGTCGTCGTGGACGCCGTGCGAAGCGACGTGGATGATACCGTGCTGTTTGTCCGCACTAATTAGAGCGGACCGCACGGCTCTCTCGCGAAGGAGGGGTTCGACACCGAGGTGCCTAGCCACTCTGACCGCTTCGTTTTCAGCGCCATGTAGATCCGTGGTTGGATTGCCGAGCACTAGACTCGCGCCGGACACGTCACTTGGCCGTTCCAAGGAGAGAAACAGAGGCAGGGAAGCAGCCGACGGCAGGATACTCAGATAGAAGCGCTGACCCAGATAGAGCTTCGGTGGCCCTTCGCCGGAGTTCTTGAACCAGAGCGCTGCAAAAGGCAGATAGTGCAGCTCTTTGTGGGGCACGATGATGAGATGCTCGAAATCCTCGAGTAGGTTGAAGATGTTACCGAACAAGATCGTAAAAAGCATGTACGCGCTAGGCGGTGGTTCGAGGCGCGCCTCAGACACGCGAGGTGGAAAGGCGATCTCGGCGCGCAGGCGCTTGATCTCACAGGGGAGGTCAAACTTCCCGAGAGTGAGCACAGTCAGGCCGGCCAGACCTTTGTTGCTCAGGACAATGATCATCAAATTCTGGCCTCCCAGGAGGTAGAACTCGACAATGCCGGTGCCCTCCGGCAGCAGTGCGGCAATCTCATCGACATTTGCAAGCTCGGTTTCGGTGACGGCAGCGATTCGCGGTGCTTCGGCGATGGCCTTTGCCCGAGTCACGCGGAGCTCCGTCAACAGCTTGGATCGCTCCTCAGGTGATGAGGCCTTCTGGTACTCCTCAATGAGCTCTTCACGTCTTGCCGTATGGATGTTGCGGGCGGAAGTGCGCTTAATTCTCGACGCGCTCATGCCGTCCAGGAACGATCGTGAACGCGCGCGTTCGCTGAACTCGAAAGCAGCAACTCCCTGGCCGCCGCTGGCCGCCAAGAACGCGCCTTCGCTGTAAACATGCTCCTTGTTCCAAAGTAGACGCTGGCGTTCCTCGGGTCGACCGATTCCGGTTCGAAGGAGCTCGATGGCGTCAGCGGCGGCTCCGTAGGCCGCGAGGCTCTCGCTTAGCGGCGCTGGGGCTGCATCTGCATCCGGAGCTCCCGCCAGTCGTGCCACGAGCGCTCGCGCATAGACCGAAAGAGCTGCCCACTGGACCTCCACGAGGCTGAGCGCTTCTGCTTGCTCTTTCGCCTGCCGGGCGTATTCCACCGCTGCCTCGTGGTTCTTCATCTCCATCTCGATCGTTGCGAGATTGATCAAGTCGAAGACGACGTGAACATCGTCGCCGCTACGACGGTGGCCTTCGAGGGCTTCGACCATGCGTGCTTTACCGGACGACGCGTCGCCGGTACGCATGTCTGCGATGCCGAGGCTGGACGCAAGGCCGGCTTGCCCCCTAGGACTGCCAAGTACTTCGTAAGCCTCTCTCAAGTCCTCGAGAATCGCCGCCGCCTGGTCGTGCTTGCCGATTTGATCGAGCTGGGTCGCTTGGTTATATGCCGCGTCCGCAATCTGCTGTAGGAAGCCTCCCGAAACCGCAATGCTCATGGCTTCGCGAAAGTACCCGGATGCAACGTTGTGATCCCCACGAGCTCCTGCGACCAGGCCGAGAAGGTTCAGGTCGTTAGCTACCGCTCGTGTGTTGTTGATAGCTCGGTCGGCATCGAGGGCGTCGGATGCCGCTGTTTGAGCCTTCTCGAACTCTCCGGCTTGCAAGTACACGCCGGCAAGATTGGCGAGGGCATCAGGCACGAGCAGCGCACCCCAATTCTTGCCCTCTCCGAGCTTCTTCGCATTCAACAAAAGCGCGATCGCATGCGCGAAGTCGCCCCCATGGCTGGCGACGATCCCTTTCTCCAGGGAAAGGCTTGCTCGGATGAAGTCGGGCATGGCATCGACCGATTCATATTCGTCCTCGGCTCCTTCAAGAGCCGCTGCCGCGTCCTCCCGTCTGCCGATTTCCCGAAGCCATGCCGCCTTTTGTACGAGCACCGTGGCTCGTTCCGTGTTGGAGGTTGCGAGGTTCCGGGCCTCATTGGCGATCTCCACCGCGCCCGCGATGTCACCACCGAAGTAACATTGCGTCGCGCGTGCGAGTGCGTCTGCGAAAGGAGTCATCTTGGCCATGGCTCAACCAAGCTCAATCGAGGTACCGTCGGGTAGACCGATCTTCGGCTTCCAACGCAGAAGCTCGTCACGGGCCTTGCCAAGCAGCTTGCCGATCCAGCTCAGAATCCCATCTCTCTTCTGCGAGCGTAGGAAAGCGGAGATCTCCTTTGGGTTTCCCTGGGCGAACACGGTGTGTGCCCGGTTCAGCGCGTTCGCAAGCTCTCCCTCGTTTTCAAGCAGGTCGGCATCGGCGAATGAAATCGAGAACAGGTCTGTTTCCTCGGGGCCGACCGGATCCATGGATTCCAGGCCAAGTCCCGACACGAGCACGATTGCGGGTGGCTTCTCCAGGTCAAAGAACTTCAATGCGCGTTCGAAATTCTCGTCCCGCGGGTCCCAGAAGTTCACGGAAGTCTTCTTGCTCGTGTTCGCACCAAAATCTCTGAGCAGCTTCTTGCATTTCTCGTCCACCGGGAGTTCGAACCGGGACGGGAAGTATAGGGTATAAACGTCGATCTCGAGCAACTCACCGTAAAGGAAGTGTGCCCACGTGAACGCGCGCGAGTTCAGGGATCGAGTTTTTTCTGGCTGCAGTCGAAGGGCCTCAGGCGTGCCGGACAGAGTCCATCTATCAGTGGGAGTATTCATTGTTCGCATTCCTCCTGTTCGGCCCTCGTCAATGACGTGGAGATACTTTAGGCAACGCAAGCGACGAGAGTCGATGCTCTAGTCACAAGTTTCTTAATGTTACGCTAACAAAATGTGGGCCGACAGATCTCAGAACAGTTAACACCTTGGCCGAACCTTTTCCTGGGACGGTGGCTCAAGGGGTTGGCCTTCCAAAAGTGGGAGAAATGAATGAGTTAAGTTTCGGCCAAAACCAAAGGCGGGCGCAAATCAGGGCGTTACAAACACGCGGAGACAGATTCGAGCTCGCTTGCGGGAGGACCGACCTAAACGAAGTTCAGGTGGCGGCCGAATGGCAGGTCACGTATTCGCCGGCCAGTAGCCGCGAAGATGGCGTTTCCGAGGGCGGGCGCCGCGGTGGCCGTGGCGCATTCACCAGCGCCGAAGATCTCTTTGCCGCT